>CAKTGW010000094.1 GCA_934561725.1 uncultured Oscillospiraceae bacterium | reverse complement strand
GATCGCCCTGGCGGCAGCGACGCTGTCCCTGTGCTTCATGTTGGTGATCTCTCATTACAGCCGGGTCAATGCCCCTGTGGAGGCGCAGGCCAACCGGGATATGACCGGTGCAATATTGGAATATGCCCGCGGCCTTGCTGTGGTCAAGTCCTTCGGACAGAGCGGTGCTGCGTCAGAAGCTGTGACAACAGCTGTACGCGACAGTAAGAGCATCCATATGACGATCGAATGGGGCTATGTTCCCGGCAATGCGCTGCATCTGCTGGCGCTGAAATGTGGATCCGTTGGCCTTGCTCTCGCAGCTGCACTGCAATGTCTGCACGGCGGGATGCATTTTTCTCTCATGCTGATGTTTGTATTCTTCTCTTTCAGTATCTTTGCAAGTCTCGAGCCCATCAGTGACAGCGCCCATACGCTTGGCGTGATCGATCATGCCCTGGACCAGCTGGATGCCCTGCGGAGCGAAAATTTTATTGATGCCAATGGCAGAGAGATCCCGCTCGAGCACTATGATGTTGCCTTTAAGGACGTTGATTTTGGCTATGATACCCGGCAGGTGCTGAAAAAGGTCAGCTTTACCATTCCGGAAAAAACCTCCACTGCCATCGTAGGACCGTCCGGCTCCGGAAAGACTACGATCTGCACTCTGCTTGCCCGGTTCTACGATCCTCAGGGCGGCAGCATTTCCATAGGCGGACACGACCTGAAGGAATTTACCTGTGACAGCCTGCTGAGCAATATCTCCATGGTGTTTCAAAACGTTTATCTCTTCAACGATACGATCCGCGCCAATATTCTTTTCGGCAGGCCTGACGCCACGGAGAAGGAGATGATCGAGGCGGCGAAAAAGGCCCGCTGTCACGACTTTATTATGGCGCTGACAAAGGGCTATGATACCATGGTGGGCGAGGGCGGCGGAGAGAAGCAGCGTATCTCCATTGCCCGTGCCATCCTGAAGGATGCACCCGTCATTATTCTGAATGAGGCGACGGCCAGTGTGGATCCGGAAAACGAGCATCTCATCCAGCAGGCGCTCTCTGAACTAACAAAGGGAAAAACCATTATTACCATTGCCCACCGGCTGGCCACGATCCAGAACGCTGATCAGATCCTTGTGGTGGACGATGGCTGGATCGCTGAATCCGGCACGCATGAGGAACTGCTCAGGCAGGACGGCCTGTACAGGCGCTTTACAAGGATCCGCGAACAGGCCGAGGGCTGGCGCATCACGGAGGGCTGAACGCTTTGCCGTTCTGCGCCAAATCAGATAAAGGAGAACCGAAACATGTCTTTTTTTGATAATACACGCAAGCCGGCGGGCTTTGGCGGAAAAATCATGGTTTCCATGATGAATCTGGGGCATCATGCTCTGGCTGAGTGGGGACTTCAGTTTTTGAATCTTGCCGGGGATGCAAAAATTTTGGACTGCGGCTGCGGCGGCGGTGCAAATATCTGAATGCTGCTGAAAAAATGCCCAGAGAGCATAGTAAAAGGAATCGACTATTCGTCCGTAAGTGTGGAAAAGGCGCGAAAGCTCAATCAGCAGGCAATCATGGACGGCCGCTGCGCAATATGGCAGGGCAGCGTGGCAGAGATCATTTTCGCTGCATCATGGTTCGAT
Organism: uncultured Oscillospiraceae bacterium; assembly: GCA_934561725.1. GTDB lineage: Bacteria > Bacillota > Clostridia > Oscillospirales > Oscillospiraceae > Heteroscillospira. The sequence goes on along the minus strand of CAKTGW010000094.1, from coordinate 3,637 downwards.
TTGGTAACGGCTTTTGAGACTGTCTATTTCTGGCCGGACTTGCCGCAGTGCTTCCGGGAGGTGTATCGTGTGCTGAAGCCGGGCGGTACATTCTTCATCTGCAATGAGAGCAGCGGCGACACGGATAAGGACGAGAAGTGGACGGAAAAAATCGACGGTATGACGATCTATAAGGATGTTCAGCTGCGGGAAATTCTGGAGCAGACCGGGTTCCGGAATATTCAGATCCATAAAAATGGAAAGGGCTGGCTTTGTCTGACAGCGGAAAAGCCGCGCGGCTTGGAGTAAGAAAAATAAGGCTCCCCTTGGTATCAAGGGGAGCTGCCGCAAAGCGACTGAGGGGATTTCCGAGAAAGATCCCCCCTCAGTTTGCTCTGAGTATTCATCATAGCACCCCAAAGTCAATTGAGCTGCAAAAAACCGGAACCGCTTTTTGCGGTTCCGGTTTGATTTACTGTGCCGATTTTTCTGTTGCCTGCCAACTGTCCGGCCCATGCGTCCGGCTTGAATCTGGAGTTTTTCTGTCGCTCCCCGACTGTCCGGCCCATATGTCCAGCTTGAATCTCAGGTTGATATGGTGTCGGCACACCAGGAAGAATATCCTTCCTATTTATCACGGAAGGTTAATTGCCGCTCAATATGGTCGAGTTCGGCAATTTCTTCCTTCAGCTGCTTTTCGACGTACTGAATATAGATGTTTTTGGCTGCGCCGGGAGTTGTGGTGCGGTTGTATTCATCAAGAGTGGCTTGAAATTTCTTAATATCATCGATCAGGATATCGCGTTTACGGAGGAGTTCTTCAAGCTCTTCCTGATTGACCTTCTCCACATATCCCTCTTCAAAAGCGCCTTTTCCGGCCCAGTAGAGGACAAAGTCAAAGGCTATGCAGAATACTCCTAATAATATAAACAAGAGAGACTGCAACAATAGCCCAGCGTGAAACATCATTATGGACATACCCCAAAAAAGTATGGGGAAATAAAGCCTGTCAGAGCTTTTGTGTTTAGTTTTTTTCTTCTTAGAATCAGAAAGGGTGGCCGACAGAATAAGGCGATTATACCAATCCATACGATGCACTCCTCATTTGGAATCCACTTGTATCATAGCACATCGTACACAAAAGTCAACATACTTGAAAATCTCCTTCAATTTGTCAGTTGACTTTAATACAGATAATTCCGCGTTCCATTCCTTCTTTTCAAACTGCAAACCAGCGTAAGCGTTTGCGGTTTGAAAAGGAGGAGCAGCGGCGTGAGTGCACTCCGATTTATAAAATAAGTCGGAGCAAGCGATACAAAGCTTGCTCCGACATGGTGGAGGCGGGGGGAATCGGACCCCCGTCCGAAAGCACATCCACAGGAACTTCTCCGGGCGCAGGCGGGTCATTTACATTCCCTTGCTCAAGCGTGGACCGCCACACTCAAGAGCTTGGTAGCTTCATTATACATGGTATGCGCAAAGCTTAGCATACGCACGTTCACCACTTGTCGACGCCCTATCCCTAGATCGTGGTCCTTCCGGGGCGGACGGCCGCGTTAAGCCGCAGCGAGAACTACGTTATCGTTGTTCTTTAATTTATAAAGTTGCCCATTTTTAAGATGCTGGGCGCATCTGCCCGCTATTCCAGCTTCCGCACCCCCGTCGAAACCAGTACGCCCCCATGGGACGCCTGACTGGCAGGCGTAAGAAAACTAGGTTTTTGTTATCTTGACCAGCAGTGCATGGGGCACGATGCCGGACAAAACGCGATAAAATTTATACAGCGCGCAGGGCGTATAGACTGCCCGGCGTGCTTTTGCGGCCGCAAGAGCATTTTCTGCCACAGCTGCGGGATCACAGTAGGGGAGCCAATCAAAGGCCTTTGACCGCCCGGTAATACCGGCCAGTGCAAGGAACTCGGTGCGCATCGGACCGGGACAGACGGCGGTGACGCTGATGCCGCGTTTGCGCAGCTCTTCATTCAGTCCGCGGCTGAATGCGGAAACATAGGATTTGGAGGCGCTGTATACAGTCATGCGCGGCGTGGGGACAAAAGAGGCGATGGATGAGATATTGATGATCCGCCCGCCGGCAGGCATGTGATCCAGAACGATCCGGGTCACTGCGGTAAGGGCACGGACATTTAAGTCCACCATACGCAGCTGGGTATCCAAAGCGGCTTCATCAAAATCGTCCAGATAGCCGCAGCCGGCGCAGTTGATGAGCAGCTCGACCTGAACGCCGCTTTCATCCAATTGAGACTGGAGAACTGAAAGCCCCGCAGCGTCAGTCAAATCGGCGCTGACACGTCGGATAGCGAGTCCCGGAAGGCGGGAAGCAAGTGCTTCCAGACGCTCTGCGCGCCGGGCAATCAGCCAGATCTCCTGAACAGAGGGGAAAACGCGGGAAAGCTGAATGGCAAATTCCATGCCCAGACCGGATGAGGCACCGGTGATCACAGCGCAGCCCATAGCTTACCTCCAGACCGATACTTTAAAGACGCTCAGCGCTTGACAGGTTCGGGATACTCGACACCGAAGGTATCTACGGTGACGGACTTCATGCGCTGATCCTCGCGGGGCTTATCGTTGAAGCCGCAGCGGGTACCGGCAATAGCGTCCACCACATCCATGCCCTCAATGACCTTGCCGAAGGCGGCATACTGGCCATCCAGATGAGGAGCGTCGGCGTGCATGATAAAGAACTGGCTACCGGCGGAATCGGGGTGCATGGCGCGGGCCATGGAGAGCACGCCGCGGGTATGGCGGAGCGTGTTCTGCTTAAAGCCATTTCCGGAAAATTCACCGGCAATGCGGTAGCCGGGACCGCCCATTCCGGTGCCCTCGGGGCAGCCGCCCTGGATCATGAAGCCCTTGATCACGCGGTGAAAGATCAGACCATCATAATAGCCGTCCTTCACAAGACTGATAAAATTGTTGACAGTATTGGGTGCAAGCTCGGGATAGAGTTCAGCGCGGATAATGCCGCCGTTTTCCATCTCGATGGTGACAATGGGATTAGACATAAAGCTATATTCCTTTCTGTTACCCCCGGACAGCAATACCGTTTTGTCTGAGGTATTGCAGGAGCAGAGGATAATTTTGTGTAGTTGCGTCCAGTGAGCACAGGCGCTCTCCGCCATGACCGATCAGCTGTGTTCGGGCTGCGCGGCTGGAACCGGCTGTTTTCACATGGTCGATATCTGTGAGGATAAACTCCCGGTCAGAGCCGAGCCAATTTGTCAGCGTAAGCACGCTGCCGTTGACGCTGAGACAAAAATTCCTTGCATCAAGCATCAGGTAAATGCCGCCCAGCGCACACGGGACAAACACAAGCTCCGTCAGCAGCATGGTGATATCTCCGTCGTCAAGGAACAAAACCAGAGAAAGAAGAGCCAGTGCCGAGAACAGAAGCAGACAGACAACGGCGGTGAAGAAGGCGCTGCGGGGACGGCGCAGCTCAAAGCTACGGGGGAGTGACACTTCATCAGAAGCAGTTTCCTGAGCTTCCGCCGTACTGTTCACAGTACGGACAGGCTTTCCGCCGCCGGTATAGGCCAGGATCTGCGGGCGTGTCGAGAGCATGCCCAAAAGGCCGATGAACAGGGGCATGATCAGATCGGGCAGCATGGCGGTAAAGGTCTCGCGATAGGAGAGAA
>CAKTGW010000093.1 GCA_934561725.1 uncultured Oscillospiraceae bacterium | reverse complement strand
CGCCTTGCGTCCTAAGCCTCCCCTGTGTAAGGGGAGGTGGCGAGCCTGCGAGCCAGAGGGGTTGCCATCCTCTTCCCAGCAAAGCGTGCGCTTTGATAGAACTAAGGCTCCCTTGTGTAAGGGGAGCCTTACTTTATTCACACCGGGCCGGAAGAATTGTCGTCCTCACGAACTCCACTGCACGGATTCCCCTTGAATCGTATCCGCAGTCAAGCGCCGTTTATACGTTATGTAAACTATTCAGCATTTTCCCAAATTCACGGACTGATGGAAAAATATAGTCCGGCCGCAGTGCAGATGCCGCAAGCGCCGCCTCATCTGTCTCTCCGGACAGAACGCAAATACTGATTGCACCTGCATTTTTCGCCACAGCAATATCCGTATACAGACGATCGCCCACGCAGGCGATCTGTGTATTTGGCACGCCGGTAGCTTTAGATATTATGTCAATCATATTCCGATTTGGCTTACCGATATATCGGGGTTCTATACCGCTGGCCGCCGTGAGCAGCGCACAGATGCTGCCGCAGTCTGGCAGCACCTCGCCCTTCGGCAGGGGGCACACCCAGTCCGGATTGGCCGCAATAAAATCGGCACCGCAGCGGAGAAAATGGACTGCCCGCTCCAGCTTGGCATAGGTCAGCTCCGTGTCAAACCCCACAACTACCGCAGACGGTGCCTCGTCTGTGATCCTGATTCCTTCCGCCAACAGTTCCCGGCGGAATGCCTCCGTTCCCACCAGATAAACCCCTTTTCCGGGATAAGCCTCCTTTAAATACAGAGCAGTGGCCATGCCTGAGGTAAATACATTTTCCGGTTTGCAGGGAAAATCCAGCCCCCGCAGGCGTTCTACATAGTCCCGCCCCGCTCTCGACGAATTATTGGTCAGATAAATATATTGGCGCCCTGTTTGCTCAAGCGTATGTATAAACTCGCGTGCACCCGGAATGACCTCATCACCCAGGTACAGCGTTCCATCCATATCCAACAGGAAAAGCCTAGTCTCACTCAGCATCGGCACTTTCCTCCAGATCTGCCTGCGTCAGCTCCATCAGCTCATCCCGCCCCGGCTCTTCCATTGCCGCCAAACGGTTTGCCTGTCTGGTCACGCAATCCTCGAAAAAGTTTCGGACGTCACGGCCGTTTCCAAAATTCGTTCCGCGTCCGGCATACATAGCCTCAAAGTATCCCCGGGCATACTCCGCCGCCTCCGGTGTCAGCGCATAGCCGCCCTTTTTACAGCGCATCTCAAAGATCTTCATCAACTCTTCGCCGTTGTAATCGGGAAAATCAATGTACTTATTAAAGCGGGAGGACAGGCCGGGATTGGACGAAATAAACCGCTCCATAGGCTCCGGATACCCGGCTGCGATCACGACCAGATCATCTCTGTGATCCTCCATAGCCTTCAGGAGCGTATCAATAGCCTCCTGTCCGAAGTCATTTTCTCCGCCGCCGGCCAGGGCATAGGCCTCATCAACAAACAGCACACCGCCGAGCGCGCTGTTGATCACCTCCTGGGTTTTCAGAGCAGTCTGCCCCACATAGCCCGCTACCAGTCCGGAGCGGTCCACTTCCACCAGCTGTCCCTTGGTCAGAACACCCACAGCGGCGTAAATACCACTGAGCAGCCGTGCCACTGTGGTCTTGCCGGTTCCGGGATTTCCCGTAAACACAAGATGCAGACTCATGTCCGGACTTGGCAGCCCCTGAGCCTGCCGCAGACGGCGCACCCGCACCAGATTGGTCAAACTCTTTACATCTCGCTTTACCTGTGCAAGCCCGACCAGTTCATCCAGCTCTGCCAGCAGCTCATCCAGACCTTTTTCCTGTGTCTGTGCCTGTGCCGGCTGCTTTTCCTGCGTTTTTTCTCCCGCAGGAAAAGCCTGATGCTTATTCATGAACGAAGGCTCCCCGCTGGTCACATAATCCGCAGCACGAATGGCCGCCTTGCTTTTTTTGACGCCTGCGGCATCGCAGATCGCGCCCAGCCGTTCGCCGCACCGGGTGATATAGTCCGCCTCTTCAAAGCTCACATCATCGTCCGCCGCAGCCAGATACAGCAGGATATTGGTCATCATCCGGATAAAAATCCTGCTGTAATCCGTCCCTTTTCTGGCATCATTCTCAGCCAGTGACCAGAAAAACATGGGCGGCAGAAAGTCCCCGCTGCGGCACACGCTCTCCGTAAGCTGCCAGAGCAGCCATTCCGGCTGCGGCCGTCCACGGGAATAGAGCTGATTCATGCAGTCTGTCTGTGTCTGCGTCACTCCGCCGGAGCATTTCCAAAGCTCCAGCGCGCAGCGGCCCACAAACGCATCCAGTTCAGGCGCCAGCGACTGTCCCGCCGCTTTATAAAAAGCATCGGTATTTGCAATATATGTCTTATGCAGCTCTTCCGGGCTGCGCTTCCACGGTGTAGGCATAAGCTTTCTCTCCCTGTCTGACAGATATTTTTATTATCTCATGCTTGAAGGGCAATTTCAAGTATGCTACAATAAGTCCGACATACAAGGAGGCGCAAAATGAGTATTGCAGATGAAATTTTTATTCAAAATTGCCGGGATATTCTGGAAAACGGCTATTGGGACACTGACCAGCAGGTCCGCCCGAAATGGGAGGATGGCACACCGGCTCACACGATCAAGCGCTTCGGCCTTGTGAACCGCTATAATCTGAGTCAGGAATTCCCTATCCTCACTATTCGCCGGACATATCTGAAGTCAGCTATTGATGAGCTGCTGTGGATCTGGCAGAAAAAGAGCAATAACATCCACGACCTGCGCGCCCATGTATGGGATCAGTGGGCCGATGAGACCGGTTCTATCGGCAAGGCCTACGGCTATCAGCTGGGGGTGAAGCACCACTACCCGGAGGGTGATTTTGACCAGGTCGACCGTGTACTCTATGATCTGAAGCACAATCCGGCCTCCCGCCGTATTCTCACCAATCTCTACAATTTTGAGGATCTGCATGAAATGGCTCTGTATCCCTGCGCCTATTCAATGACTTTTAACGTAACGGGCGATACATTGAATACGATCCTGAATCAGCGCAGCCAGGATATGCTGGCCGCCAACAACTGGAACGTGTGCCAGTACGCCGTGCTGACGCACATGATTGCCCAGGTCAGCGGGCTGAAGGCCGGTACAATGCTGCATGTGATCGCTGATGCCCATATTTATGACCGGCATGTCCCTATTATTGAAAAGATCATCTCCAATCCGCCCAAGGGCGCCCCGGAGTTTATCATGGATCAGACGGTAAACGACTTTTATAAGTTCACCCGGGACAGCTTCGCACTGAAGGATTACGCCCCCGCCGAGCTGTCTGACAAGATCCCCATTGCGGTCTGAGGCAGAGCTATGGAAGCTGTTGTTGCAGTTTATGCCGATTGGGGCATCGGGCGGGATGGCACCCAGCCGGTCGTTGTCTCTGCTGACCGCAAGCATTTCCGCACTGTTACGGACGGCGGCGCCGTTATCGTCGGGCGGCGTACTTTGGCCGATTTTCCTGGCGGCCGCCCGCTGAAGGGCCGCACAAACATTGTCATCACCCATCAGGACATTCAAATTGAGGGCGCTCTGGTCGTCCACAGTCCGGAGGAAGCCGCTGAAGCCGCCAGAGCCTTTGGCCGCGTCTTTGTGATTGGCGGCGCCAGCATCTATAATAAAATGCTGCCCTGGTGTACAAGGGTCCACGCCACCATTCTGGACTGCACGCCGGTATCCGATGTATTTTTTCCGGATCTGGATTCTGCCCCCGACTGGCTATGCACCTCTCCCGGTGAATGGCAGGAAGAAAACGGCCTGCGCTATCGTTTTGCCACCTATGAGCGAAAATAAAAAAACCACAGCCCGGACGCAAATGTGTCCGGGCTGTTCATTTTGCCGCCTTGGTATTGCAAATTTCTGCGGAGCCCCCTGGCTGCTCACTCCTCCGCCACGCGGGTCACACGGAATCCCTCACCATGCACCTCACTGGATTCCATGATGATCATAAAGCACTCCGGATCTGCCTGCTTCACGGCTTTTTCAATGCTGTACATATCCTTTGTGCTGCCAGCAACCATGACTACCTGGCGTTTCTGTCCGCTGTAGCCGCCCTTGGCCGGGAGGATCGTGGAGCCGCGGTCACAGCACGCATCCACCGCCTGACAGATCTTCTCTCCATCATCCGTAACGACGAAGGCCACCTTTCCGGCATTCAGGCCATACATGACCTTATCGATCACCACGGAAAACAGAAAATTGATGATGATCCCATAGATGATCCCATTAACGTCCCTGAATATCCAGCCGCTGGCCAGAACCACCAGAAAATCCGCCGCAAATACAATACTCCCCAGCTTCAGATGCGGGTGCATCGCCTTTGCCGCCATAACGATGAAGTCAGAGCCGCCTGTAGACGAATTCCGCATATAGATCACAGCAAAGCCGATGCCGCCGATCACGCCCGCGGATATGACCGCCAGCATGCGTTCACCGGTATAGAAGGGCAGCAGCGGCGCCACATAGTCCACCATCAGCGAAGAGATGATCATGCAGCGCAGGGAGCGCAGCATAAAGCCCCGCCCAATCACCTTATAGCACAGCAGCGCTACGGGAATGTTCAGCAAAATAGTCGTCCAGCCTATGGGGAAGCCGAACAGGCGATAAACGATCAGTGCAATGCCGGAAAAGCCGCTCATGGGAAATTCGGCATACAGGACAAAATTGTAGGTAGCAATTGCAATCAAAAAGCTGCCCAGGCACTCAAAAAAGATGTCCGCAGCCACTGTTCCGGCTGATTTTTTCACGCAAACCGCTCCCCTTTCACTTATTATTGTTCAGTATACGTATAATTTCCGCATTCATCAGTTCTGCCTCAGCCTGATCGTGGGTGCTGAAGATCACATGCTGAAAATGCGTGCGGATCAGCCGCCCGGCCTCTGCACGGATGGCTTCATCCAATCCGGTAAACGGCTCATCCAGCAGCAAAACATCGCCGCCGAAGGCAAGGGCGCGCGCCAGCGCCGTCCGCCGTTTCTGTCCGCCGGACAGAGCCGGCGGAAGAACATGCAGCTTTTCTTCCATTCCCAGAGCACACAGCCAGCGCTCTGCCCTTTCACGATCTGAGACCAGCGCTACATTTTGCAGGACAGTGAGGTGCTCCAGCAGGCGGTCCTCCTGAAACTGCACTGCGCAGCGAATCCCGGCAAAATCTCCGATCGTACCGCCGGCCGGCGGCAGAAGTCCCGCCAATACTCGAAGCAGAGTTGTTTTTCCCGCGCCCGAGGGACCCATGAGCGCATAGCAGCCC
>CAKTGW010000092.1 GCA_934561725.1 uncultured Oscillospiraceae bacterium | reverse complement strand
CTTTGCTATAATTTCCAGACCTATTTCTGCTGTGATTTTGGTAATTGCTGTTTTCCTAGCGTTTGGAACACCAATTAAAAATTTTATCAATGGATTATTGTCGAAGAAAAGAGCTGTATAACGCTTATATGACACTGTAGGCGTTAAAATATTAAATACAGGAGGAAGAAAATGAAAAAGCGAATTTGGTCAATGGTTCTTGTTCTTGCGTTGTGTCTTGCTTTGCTTGCGGGGTGTACAGGAGAAGGTCAGCCTAGTACTGCACCAGAGTCGAAAACTCCACAGAGCGAGACAAAAGAGTCTGATGGCTGGGTACCAACAAAGAATATTGAGCTTACTGTAGGTAACAGTGCGGGTGGCGGCGCGGATCTTTTTGCACGTAAAGTCGTTGAAATTATTCAAAAATATAATATGTGTCCTGTTAACATTACAGTTGTCAACAAACCCGGTTCATCTCATGTGGTAGGCTTTACATATCTGGTGGAAACTGGCGGCGATTATAATATTAATGTGGTTTCGTCCAGCTTTTACAGTCAGCCTGTGGCGGGAAACAGTCCGTTGACATTTGATGATTTCTCTTATGTAGCCCTTGTTGCCAAGGATCCCAGTTTGCTGGTTGCATCTGTTAATTCCGGCTTTGAGACTTTGGATGATGTGATTGCTTACGCAAAGGAGCATCCCGGTGAGATTTCATTTGCAGGTTCTTCTGCTATTTCTGATGATGCAATATTGTGGGCACAGCTGTGTGAAGAGTGTGATGTAGATATTACCTATGTAGCAATGGAATCCGGCGGTGATGTCCTGGCGAATGTTATGGGCGGACACGTGCAGCTTGGTGCAATGAGCCCTGGTGAAATCGGAGATAATCTGGCGGCAGGAAAACTGAATGCTATTGCAATTGCTGCAGATGAACGTTTTGAACAGTTTGGCCTGCAGGATACACCTACTTTTACGGAACTTGGTTATGAAATTAATCATCAGCAGCATCGTGGATTCGTTATGGCGGCAAATGCATCTCCTGAAGCAGTGCGCTATTATTCAGATCTGATTGAGACAGTGTATGAAACAGACGAGTGGAAGCAGTTTATGGATGATAATTGCATGACGGGCTTTTTCAAAGATTGTGACGAATACAAAGAGTATAATCAGACTTTGATTGATACTTACACGGAATATATTGCTATTGTAAAGGCAAAACAGGCAGCATAACATTACAAAATCCCAAGCGCAAAATCGCGCTTGGGATTAGTTTTTTTGAAGGCGGTTTGTGAGAGCCTGAGCAGCGAGACCGGTAAAAGCGCCGGTAAGCAGGCCGGAGATGAGAAGGGGCGGGAGATAAACAAATACAGCCAGAGTTTTCATAACCAGCGCAGCCACGGTAATTTGTCCCAGATTGTGAAAGACTGCGCCGATGACCGAGGCAATCCACATTTGATTTTTCCGAAGAATATGTGCCATGGGGAGCGTGACCAGCAGACAGAAGGCGCCGCCGCCCAGACTGTACAGCATAGCCAGCATATTTCCGGTGAAGAGACTGCCGAGGAATATGCGGATAAAAAGGATCAGGATCGTTTCTCCGGAGGATAAGGTGAAGGATGCGTATACGGTCACAATATTAGCCAGACCCAGCTTGATGCCGGGAATGGGGACGGGAGCGGGGATCTGAGCTTCTATTGTAAAAATAATGAGGGCGATGGTTGTCAGCAGAGCAAGATAAGTGAGCCGTTTTGCTTTCATAGGCAGATTAACCGCTTACGCTATCGGCGTCATTGGCGTCGCGCGGACCCTCTATGACGATCATGAGCTTATTGGGCAGACAGACGATCGGCTTGAGACTGCTGGAAATTTTACCCTGCTGAATACAGATCTTATCCGGACAGCTGGCCTCAGAGACGGAGATCTGTCCCTTTTCGACCAGAATGAGATTATAGCCGCCGTCAGGATTATCGATTTGGATCGTGTACGGTGTTTTTACCTTTTTAAGATCAATGCGCTGGATCTCCTGCCCATTTTGTGTAATGATGGCGGTGGAGCCGCCGGCGTTGAAATGCATGAAAAACATGGATATGGTGCTCAGCAGAATCAGGCCGGCAAAGACGAAGATCCAGAAGCGGGTAGAACGAAGGAAATGCATATCAGTGTATCACCTCTACTGTATAGTCCTCTGCGTAGGCCGGAAGCAGCTCAAAGCTGTCTTCCAGACCAGGAGTAATGTAAATATGCCCGTATTTAGTCATCAGAAGCATGTCAAAGCCGCCGTTTTGCCTCCAGTAATCAAAGGCGTCGTTGACGCCCATGATGAAGGTGGCTGTAGACAGTCCATCGCACATCAGGCCATTATCTCCGATGATCGTGGCGGAAATGATGCCGTTATCGGCCGGATAACCGGTACGCGGATCAATGATATGCCAATAGGTTCGGCCGTTTGCCTCGAAATAGCGGTTATAACCGCCGGAGGTGACGACAGATTTATCCGTGACAGAAATAATACCAAAATAGCTTGAATCATCCAGTGGATCCTGCACGCCTACGCGCCAGGGTGAACCATCGGTATTGGTGCCGAGTACACGGACGTTGCCGCCCAGGTTCAGAACGGCAGACTGTACTCCGGCATCGATGAGCATCTGTGCGGCCATATCGCCCACGTACCCCTTGGCAACACTGCCCAGATCGATCTGCATACCGGGGGCCAGGGTGACCTTTTGGCCGTCCAGACTGATTTTGGAATAATCCACCTGCCGCAGCAGCTGCTGAAGCGTAGTATAGTCCGGAACCGTATAGTTTCCTGTGGTGAAGCCCCATTCCCGGACAACGGGATAGATGGAGATATCCAGAAGGCCATGGGTGCTGCCGCAGAGCTCCAGCGCCTGAGCGAGAATATCGGCGGTGTCCTTGGATACCTGCTGTGAGCTGTTGGCACCGGAATTGATGGCGTAAATATCGCTCTGTTCGTTGGTGACAGAGATATGGCTCTCCAGATCCTCAATAGCTCCGGAAATGGCGGCCAGAGTATTGTTTGTCTCATCACTGTCGGAATATGCAGTGAGGGTCATTACAGTGTCCATGGCATAGACATAGCTGGTGTATTCCTTCGGGGCCGCAGACGGAGAAGTGCAGGCCGACAGCAAGATGAGCAGAGCAGGAATCAGACAGAGAAATTTGATTTTTTTCATAGTGTATCTACCATTGGTCGGAAGGATTTGTGAATATAAACGCAGATCAGAACAAAGGCGGCAAGCAGGGCATAGGTTCCGTAATTCATGGTAAGCAGAAAGTGCTGCTGCAGATAAGCATGATAGCCCAGCAGGCTGGCAAACTGACACAGCGCCGCAGTGATGGCATATCGAGGTGCAATTACTGCCAGCATGAGTGTAAAAACGTCAGCCAGAAAGAAATAGCGGTCGTGCATATGGGGCAAAAACAGGGGTATGCCCAAAACAAGGAGCACGGAAAGGCCGAGGAGTGTGCGGTTGGTCACGCTTTTTATGCGGGCGGCGGGCCAGAGCATGGAGGTATAGACCAGAGCCAGGGCCAGTGCCATACCGATCGATGCGGCATAGGGCAGCCAGTCAGCATCAAAGCCGTAGGGAATCAGCGCATAGATCGATGCGCTGTTGTAATTAAGGGCACTGACGGCTCCGCCGACCTGTCTGGCGTAGAGAAAAAGAGCATCCGTGACAGGGTGGCCCAGAGCGATAGCGGGCAGCAGGACGCCGACATACGCAACGGGAAATACCCAGAGATCACGCAGGCGGATCCGGCGCGTGAGCAGAAGCATACCGTAGATGGGCAGGAAAAATACGGCCTGCACCTTGAAGGCAAGAGCCAGAGCTGCCCAAAGCAGAGAGAGGCGGCTGCGCTTTTGAACGGCGTAATAAAAGGCCAGAACGCACATAGCGGAAAAGATACTGTCGCACTGTCCCCAACAGGCACCGTTGAGTATAACAGTCGGCAGAAGCATGACTGCAAGAAAAGCCGTGAGCTGGCGGCCGCGTGAGCCGGAATAAAGCAGAACGATCCGGGAGACGCCCCAAGCGAGCAGAATATCAAAGCAGATGGAGAGATATTTGATCAGGTAGAGGTCGTCTATGGGAATGTATGAAAACAATGCAAGAAAATACAGATACGGCAGATTGTAGTTGCCGACCTGGTCAGCAAGGGCGGAAAAACCGCCGTTCTGGCGAAAATGATCTACCCAGGGAGCGAGGAAAACGTTATAGTCGCCGGTGCGGTGCTCCAGGAGAAAAACACGCAGGGCAAAAGAAAGAGTGAGCAGCGTGATACTGACCAGAACGTGCCGGTTTGTGTCCAGCAGGTTTTCATGGTATAGGACAAAGCATGCACCCAGAAAAAGCATGAGGAAAAGAAGAGCAGCAGGGAAGCCCATGGCAGCGATCCTCCACAAAGTGTTCTATGAATTGTCAACCAACAGCGGGTAAATACAAAGACAGTATACAACATCATAGAAAAATTCGCTACAGGAAATGCACGAAAATTGCGGGATGACTCAAAATTTTGACTATTTGAAAAAGAAAATAAAAAAAGCGGGCCGCCGGAGCGGGCCGCTGAAATAAATATTCAAAATAAACTTGACAGTGCCTGCCAATAAATGATATAATACCTTGATAATTAAAGTCAAAACTGGGGGAGTGCCCCACTTTGCTTGTGACCCTATTGTAACAGATTTACAGAAAAAATCAACCGGGTTCACGGATTATTTTGCAACGCCACCGGGTGTTTCAACACTGATTACAAGGAGTGAAGGACAAGTGCCAAAGGATGTCAGCTACGGTAAAACCGTGCGTAAGAGCTTTGCCCGCAAGGAAGAGCTCCAGGAAATGCCGAACCTTCTTGAGGTTCAGAAAAACTCCTACAAATGGTTTCTTGAGGAAGGACTGCGGGACGTCTTTAAGGACGTAGCCACGATCACTGATTACTCAGGAAATCTGGAGCTGAGCTTCGTGGATTACTCCATGGACGAGAAGCCCAAGTATTCCATCAAGGAATGCAAAGCCCGCGATGCGAACTATGCCGCACCGCTGAAGGTCTATGTGCGTCTGCGCAATAAAGAGACCGAAGAGATCAAGGAACAGGAAATCTTTATGGGAGACTTCCCTCTGATGACAGAGGGCGGTACCTTTATCATCAATGGCGCTGAGCGCGTGATCGTTTCTCAGATCGTCCGCTCTCCCGGCGTTTATTTTGATAAGCGTACTGACAAGACCCAGACCTCGGTTTACAGCACAACAGCCATCCCTTATCACGGCGCATGGCTGGAATATGAGACGGATCTGAACGACATTTTCTATGTCCGCATCGATAAAAACCGCAAGCTGCCC
>CAKTGW010000091.1 GCA_934561725.1 uncultured Oscillospiraceae bacterium | reverse complement strand
CAACAAGCCCGCCTACCACGGAGGCCAGAGCGCCCTCCATACCGGCCACAGCGACAACACAGCGGGCTGATGCCAACTCACCCATGTTTCCCAGCAGGCGGTGCAGTCCGGCGACGCCGACATCGTACAGACGCGTGACCTGATTTCCCAGCGTCTCGGCCGTGAGTGCGGCTTCTTCAGCTACGCTGATATCGCTGGTGCCGCCAGTGGCGACAACAATATGGCCAAGGTGGGGGATCTCCATGGGATTTACAATAGCCAGATGCGCATCCTCGTGGTAGTCCACGTGGGCGCTTTTGGAGATATAGTCTGCCTTTTCGCTGTCCAACCGGGTGACGAGAATGTTGTGTGCACCGCGGGCAGTCATAGCGGTTAAGATGCCGGAGATCTGCTGTGCGGTTTTTCCGGCGCCATAGATCACTTCAGCGGCCCCCTGACGTATGCTGCGGTGAAAATCCACCTTAGCATAGCCCAGATCCTCAAAAGGGCTGATCTTCAATGTGTTCAAAGCATCTTCAGGCTTTGTATCTCCTGCGGCAACAGAGCGCAGGAGCGTAAGAATTTCATGTTTATTGTCCATTACGGCTCCTTTCGGATCAGAGCGAGGGGGTACGGGGCTTCAGATCCAGAGAGATCTCTTCAAAGAATGGGGCCAGCAGAGAGTGAATCTCCGCACGGCGCTCCATAACCAGCGGGAACTGAGCTTCCGTGGCCTGCAGGAGAACGCCGCGGCCGCGCTTGCGCAGACGGAAATCGCGCAGGGCCAGCGACCGCAGAGCGGTTTCGGCCTGATCGATACGGCCGAGAGCCTCGGCGGTGATGGCTTCGCCAGTGGGGATCCGTGTGGCCAGACAGGCGTAGGCCGGTTTATCGGCGGTAAAGAGGCCTGCGCGGCGGGATCCTTCGCGGACCTGAGCCTTTGTGATCCCGCATTCCCGCAGGGGAGAGCGAACGCCCATTTCACGCAGGGCCTGCATACCGGGACGGTCGCCTGCGTCGTCGGAGGCGTTGGTGCCATCGATGATGCAGGTGTAGCCGTCGGCATGGGCGGTGCGCAGAATATTGGAAAAAATAGCGTTTTTACAGTAATAGCAGCGCCGGGCGTCGTTGCGCCGGACATCTTCGCTGGACAGCGGATCCAGTTCAAGCAGACGCAGTCTTGCGCCGGTTTCCTCAGCCAGACGTTTTGCATCTTCCAGCTCGAATTCGGGCTGGAAAACAGTGTGTGCATAATAGGCCGTTACGTCTGCACCGTAGTGGCATGCAGCCCAAAGCAGGTAGGAGGAATCCGTTCCGCCGGAGAAGGCCAGAGCACATTTGGGGGTTTCTTTGAAAAATTCCTGTAATGTCATAGATGTTCCCTCAAAAAAGAAAGGCACACCACGATTAGGTCTGCCTTTGATATATTCATAAGCTGCCTGAGTTGGCTGCATTATTTTAGCATGGTTTGCTTTTTTCGTCAATATCCAGCATATGGAGAAATGCCTGAAAATACAGGGATAAGACTATATGCTGTATGCCCAGATCACGGCGATCTGTCCGGCAAGACGGTCGTAGCTCCAGCTCCGGCTGCGCTCGGCGCTGTTCGGATCCTTTACGGTAAAGCCGGTGCTGTCGTAGCCGTCGATAACGATAAAGTGACCGGAGGTGGTAAAATCGCCGGGGAGCATGGAGCAGATCAGATAAGCGCCCTGGTCCAGCGCAGCGTACATGTCCTCCTGATTCAGGCCGACCTCCTGCCAGTTCAGCCCCAGAGCGGCGGCACCTGAGCGCATCAGATCCCAGCTCGTGCCAACGCCGTTGACATAAAAATCGTGTTCCTCGGAAAAACGGGCCAGATACAGAGGATTCAGCGCGGTGTTTCCGGTCAGCGCAATGGAGACCATGCTCAGACTGGTGGGGCCGCAGCCGGTCAGCCCCATGGGCTTTCCGCCATAGAGGTTGTAGCCCCAGCGGCTGTCCCATTGAAACAGCAGGGGGACACCGCTGTCGGAGCAGGTAAGCTCAATGCTGGAAGGATCGATCTGTTCATCCGTATGTTGCCAATAGTTGGCGGCATAGTCCCGGGCGTCCGGGTTGACGATGGCCAGCTTGATCATGTCGTTGGAGTAGACCTGAATGTGCTCCAGAATAGAGATCAGCCGTTCGTCGTGTACAGCGTTATCCATCAGTGCGTTCCAGTTTTCGGTATCTATGCCGTATTGCGCATAGTCAATATTGCCAAAGCGTTCCTGAATGGAGTGTTCCTCTGCCGTTGTGATGATTCCCTGAATAAAGGCTCCTGCAATAGCGATCAGCAGGAGCAGGGTGAGTATCGTTATGATCAGTCGTTTCATTTTTTACTGCCTCCCTGTATTTGACAGCATTGTATATCGGGTTTGCTGAGAAGCTGTATGTTTTTTGCATCATATTTGCATGTTTTAGGCCGAAAAAGGGAAATAACTTTTTGCGTTTACATTTTATTGTATATAACTTGCGGCGGAATGTCTATCGGAAAAAATCAACAGAACGTTTCCGGAGAAGATGAAAGCGAGCACGGCCGCAGGCGGACAATGCTCTTGACAGGGTGGACAACTGGTGATAATATGAGAGTGCTTGAAAAAATAATTGATCTGCTATGATGGAGACGGCGGCGCGCAACGCAAACAGAGAGGGCGGCATCTGCTGCAAGCAGCCCTGCGCCGGACGCCATTGCCTACCACTCCGGAGCAGATGGGCTGAATTCAGTAAGCCTGTCCGGCCTGCGCCCGTTACTACGCTGTTGAGCGGCGGCATTTTTGCCGCAAGCAGGGTGGAACCGTGTGAATTTCGCACCCCTGACATAAGTCAGGGGTGCTTATCTTTTTATTGGAGGTCTTTTACTATGGATGAGAAAAATCAGTATACTTTTGAAAATCCCGAGTATAAAAAAGCCTATCGCCATACTACAAGCCATATTCTGGCTCAGGCGATCAAGCGCCTGTATCCGGATGCCAAGCTGGCTATCGGTCCGGCTATTGAGGACGGCTTTTATTATGACATCGACTGCGAGACACCGTTCACGGCGGAGGTCCTTGAAAAGATCGAGGCCGAGATGCGCAAGATCTGCAAGGAGAAGCTCAAGCTCGAGCGCTTTGAGCTGCCCCGGGCCGAGGCTTTGGAGCTTATGAAGGATGAGCCCTATAAGGTGGAGCTGATCAATGATCTGCCGGATGATGCGGTGATCAGCTTCTACAAGCAGGGCGACTTTACCGATCTTTGCGCCGGCCCTCACGTGGACAGCACCGGCCGGATCAAGGGAAATGCCATTAAGCTGACCAGCTGCACCGGCGCTTACTGGCGCGGTGACTCCAACCGCAAAATGCTCCAGCGTATTTATGGCACCTGCTTCCCCAAAAAGGAAGAGCTGGATGCATATCTCCAGCGCATTGAAGAGGCCAAGCGGCGCGATCACCGCAAGCTGGGCAAGGAACTGGGTCTGTTTATGCTCTGTGAGGAAGGCCCGGGCTTCCCCTTCTTCCTGCCCAAGGGCATGGTGCTGCGCAATACGCTGATCGATTACTGGCGCCAGGTGCATAAAAAGTACGGTTATGTGGAGATCTCCACGCCTATGATCCTGAATCAGGAGCTGTGGCACCGCAGCGGACACTGGGATCATTACAAGGATAATATGTATACCACAGTGATCGACGGCGAGGACTATGCAGTAAAGCCCATGAACTGCCCGGGCGGCATGCTGGTTTACAAGAGTGAGCCGCATTCCTATCGTGATCTGCCCCTGCGTATGGGCGAACTGGGCCTGGTGCACCGGCATGAGCTTTCCGGTGCGCTTCACGGCCTGTTCCGTGTGCGCTGCTTTACCCAGGATGATGCACATATTTTCATGACTTGGGATCAGATGAAGGATGAGATCCAGAACGTTGTCCGTCTGTTCGATGAAGTATATTCCGTATTCGGCCTGAAGTATCAGATCGAGGTCTCCACCATGCCTGAGGATCATATCGGCGAGCAGGAGACTTGGGATTTTGCTACGGAGACACTGAAAAAGGCCATTGAGGATATGGGTAAGGACTATGTGATCAACGAAGGAGACGGCGCTTTCTATGGCCCCAAGCTGGACTTCCATCTGGCCGACAGCCTGGGACGCACCTGGCAGTGCGGCACAATCCAGTTGGATATGCAGATGCCGGAGCGCTTTGAACTGGAGTATACCGGCCCTGACGGCGAAAAGCATCGTCCTGTTATGATCCACCGTGTGGTATTGGGCAGTATAGAGCGCTTTATCGGCGTAATTACCGAGCATTATGCCGGTGCATTCCCGCTGTGGCTCTCTCCTGTTCAGATCAAGGTCCTGCCGATCACCGACCGGTGCGCCGATTACGCCAAGGCTGTGGCGGCTAAGTTGGATGAAGCCGGAATCCGTGTAGAAACCGACTTGCGCAGCGAAAAGATCGGCTACAAGATCCGCGAGGCACAGATGCAGAAGATCCCCTACATGCTGGTGGTAGGTGACAAGGAGGCTGAAAATGGCACTGTATCTGTTCGTACCCGTTCCGGCGAGGATGAGGGTGCTGTGGATGTGGATGCATTTATTCGGCGTGTACTTGCAGAAGTTAAGGATAAAAAGTAAAATTTTCATATGAAAAAAGCAGAATAAGAGAAAAATACCTCCGCAAACTAGGATCGTATCTTATGCCGGCATAAAAGCCGGCGCATGAAACCATCGTAGAGCGGAGGTATTTTTTTGAAGGACAGAAAGAAGCTGTGCCTGTATCTGGCAATCATTCTTGCTTTGAATATTTTTGTTATTGGATTGGCACAGGAGTCTCTGGCGGCTACTTATAAACGAGGCAGCAGCGGCGAAACGGTTAAGCAGATTCAGCAGAAGCTGAAAAACTGGGGATACTATACCGGAGACGTAGACGGCATATATGGTTCGGGTACGGAAAAGGCTGTGAAAGCGTTCCAATCGGCCAAGGGGCTTGAGGCGGACGGCAAGGCCGGCCCCAAAACACTCTCGGCTATGGGTATCTCGTCGAACAGTGCTTCGTCCAGTTCGTCCGGAGATGTGGCGCTGCTGGCGCGGCTGATTTCGGCAGAAGCCCGCGGAGAACCGTATTCGGGTCAGGTGGCAGTCGGGGCGGTCGTGCTCAATCGGATGAAGCATCCGTCCTTTCCCAATACTCTGTCAGGAGTGGTGTATCAGCCGGGGGCATTCAGCTGCTTGTATGACGGACAGTTTGACCAGCCTGTTGCGGAGAGCGCCTATCGGGCTGCGCGGGATGCGATGAACGGCTGGGATCCGTCGGGCGGGGCAATCTATTATTTTAATCCCTCCACGGCAACGAACAAGTGGATATGGTCCCGGCCACTGATCGTTACGATCGGCAAGCACCGTTTCTGCGCCTGAGTGACTGACGGTTGAATTTAGAGGTATGCTGTAGT
>CAKTGW010000090.1 GCA_934561725.1 uncultured Oscillospiraceae bacterium | reverse complement strand
GAACAACGAAAAGGGCGCGGGGATACTTACGGGAAGCAGCAAACGGAGCAGCAGGGCAGCCATGCCCAGCGTGCACAGGCTTTTGGATATGGGCAGGCGACTCAGCAGCATCCAGAGCAGCAAAAGGCACAGCCCGGCGATCACACTGTAGAAGCCGGTTTCCATGTAGGCCAGAAACAGCCGTTCAATGCTCATGGTGTCCTGCCTCTCTGCTTTGGCTGATCAGCGTCTGAATTTCCTGTACTTCGTCATCCGTCAGCGGACGGACACTGGTAAATGCGGCAATAAAGGCAGGCAGAGAACCGGAAAAGCTGCGGTCCACCACATGTGCGCTCTCATAAAGCTGCACGGCCTCTCTGGGGACAAGTGCGCGGACAACTGAGCTTTCGTTGACGGCAACGCCCTTCTGGCACAGCTTGCGCAGCGTAGTATAGGTCGTAGACTTTTTCCAGCCCAGAATTTCCGCACATTTTTCAACAAGTGTACCCGACGGGATGGGCTCATTATCCCAGATGATATTCATAAAACGGTGGTCGCTTTCACATAGCTTCAATTCCATAGTCAGTCTCCTTTCGGCAGGTTTATTGTTATAAACCCATTTGAAGTCTATAACAATAAACCACTTTTGTCAAGAGATCGCTCGAATTTGCCGTCAATTGATGCACTTTGATCTGCTCAGATAGGCTTTCTGCTTGTGCACAGCGCTGAAATTCTGCATTTTCTCTTGAAACAGCTGCTTTTTATGATATAATATATAAAGGAAATTGTACGTTTTGTGATTCGGGCCCCCGGGCCCGATGTTTTTATGTGAGGTGACGGTATGGAAAAAGAAGTTAAGCTTCAGGAAAACAAAATGGGCGTTATGCCTGTCAATAAGCTGCTGGTGAGCATGGCCTGGCCCATGATCGTATCCATGTTGGTGCAGGCTATGTATAATGTTGTGGACAGTATTTTTGTCAGCCGCTTGTCCGAAAATGCTTTGACCGCCGTGTCTCTGGCCTTTCCGATCCAGATGATCGTGATTGCCATGGGCACCGGCGCCGGTGTGGGTATGAATGCGATCCTCTCCCGCGCATTGGGGGAAAAGGATCAGCACACGGTAGACAAGACCGCGGGCAACGGTCTGTTTCTGGCCATCGCGAACTTTGTACTGTTTCTGATCGTGGGACTGTTTTTTGCCCGCCCCTTCTTTGCAAGTCAGACCGGCAATCAGGAGATCGTGGATATGGGCACGGCCTATCTGCAGATCTGCTGCTGCCTGTCCATGGGTGTGGAGGCTCAATTGATCGGTGAAAAGCTTCTGCAGTCCACGGGCCGCACCCTGCTCTCCATGATCACACAGGGCGTTGGCGCGATCATCAATATCGTTTTGGATCCCATTCTGATTTTCGGCCTGCTGGGCGCCCCTGCCATGGGTGTAGCGGGTGCAGCCGCCGCTACGGTCATTGGCCAGATTATCGGCGGTATACTGGCCATTTTCATGAATATTCACTGGAATCACGAGATCAATATCCGCCTGCGCAATCTCAAACCGGATCTGAGCCTGATCGGCCGGATCTATCAGGTGGGACTGCCCTCCATCATCATGCAGTCCATCGGTTCTGTCATGACCTATGGCATGAACATGATCCTCATTGGTTTTACCGAGACGGCTGCTGCTGTATTTGGTATCTACTTCAAGATCCAGAGTATTTTCTTCATGCCGGTTCTGGGCCTGAACAACAGTATGATCCCCATCATTGCATTCAATTACGGCGCAGGAAAACGTAGCCGCATTGTCAAGACCTGCAAGCTGGGCCTGACCTATGCCACACTGCTGATGCTGATTGGCCTCGCAGTATTCCAGCTTTTCCCGGATGAACTGCTGCTGATGTTCGATGCCAGCGAAAATATGCTTGCCATCGGCCGCACCGCCCTTCGTGTAGCCAGTCTGAGCTATGTGTTTGCGGGCTTCTGCATTGCCACGGGCAGCATTTTCCAGGCTCTGGGCAACGGTGTCTATAGTATGCTGGTCTCCTTCTGCCGGCAGCTGGTCGTCCTTCTGCCGGTAGCCTACCTACTGTCGCTATCCGGCAATCTGGACGCCGTGTGGTGGGCCATTCCCATCGCCGAGCTGATGAGTCTGGTCACATCCAGCCTGCTTCTGCTTCGGATCTACCGCAGGGTGATCTGCAAGATTCCCGACAACGTCTGATCCTATTTTAATACAGCCAAGCGGCCTCCGGTATGCGGAGGCCGCTTTTCATTTAGGAACTTTTGCATATACCGCAGCGTCAAATATCTGCAAAGGAGATTTTTTATGAAACGTTTATTTATATTGCCCCTCTGCCTGTTGCTGCTTTGCGGCTGCTCGCTGCGTGAAGGTATAAGCACGCTGGCATGGGTATTCAGCGATCAGCCGGTCTCGGTCGAGACACATGAAGAATTACTGGAGCTCTACGATCTATGTGCGCAGCTGTGGGACGATCCTGCGGCCTGTCTGGATCAGCTTGCCGAACTGGGCTGGTGCGCCGTGGACAAGAACCGGCGCTGTGATATGGTCCATTCCGAACAGATGGAGGCCTTTCTTGCAGGAGAGCAGACCTCAGTCACCTTTCTGGTCCTCTGCGGTGACGGCGGCTTTGAGGCCGTAACTCTGGAAAACGAACAGATCAGCACCATGCGTATCGCGGGCGTAAACGGTCAGGCGCAGATAACATGGGAAAACAGCTATTCGATCACGGATATGAATTACACGGAGCGCGGCTGGTTGTTTCTCACACGTGACATGCCGGATAATCCGACCGGCGGCAATCACGACGGCTGGCAGGAGCCCACACTTGTCTATCGGGTGCAGCCCATTGACCATGATTTGCGCAATGCCTGCACCGCATACATAGAGCCTATCGGCTATGGGACAGACGGATTCTTCCTGACCAGCTGGGGGCCGGAGCACATGGATACGCTGGATTATGCAGGCTTGTTCCCTGCGGCCTATTCCATTTTCTACGGCCGTGACCTGATCTATTATGAATCGCCCTATCCCGTGGATGCATCAGAGACCCGCGCACGCGTCCCGGCAGATGAGTATGAGCGCATCATGCTGCCGCTGCTGGATCTTACAGTGGAGCAGCTGCGTTCTCTGGCCGGCTTTGACGGAAAGAGCTACCCCGTCTTTACCGTGCGCACAGTAAGCAGCCGCTACAGCGATGTTTTTCCGGATGTGACCGCTCTGGAGAAAAATACGGACGGCACATGGACATTGACCGTAAACGGCATCTCTCCATCTCTGCGGACAGACTGCGCATTTACCCACCGCATCACCCTGCGCCCTACGGAGAGCGGCACAGTCTATCTGAGCAATCAGGTCTTGGCCCTCCATTGAATAAAATTTTTGCAGCAGTAATAAAAACGCGCCTTGTCTGCGTCTAATCAGTGAATTGGGATCCAATCGCAGGAAAGGAAGAGACTATGAACAGTGCAGAATTTGAAAACCGGCTCACGCCGCTGCGCCCCAGGCTGTACAAAACAGCACTGCTCTATCTGGGCGGTGAGGACGCAGCATTGGAGGCTGTGGACGAGGCCGTCTATAAAGCGCTGCGCGGACTGAAAAAGCTTAGAGAAGAGGCGTATTTTGAGACCTGGCTGACACGAATACTCATCAATGAATGCAAAAATGAGCTCCGGCACCGAAAGCGCTTTGTCCCGCTGGATGATATCCCGGAGGAGAGCGCAGAGGATTATGACCGGCTGCCCATGCGTCAGGCCGTGGAAAAGCTGCCGGTCCGACTGCGCGAGATCATTCTGCTGCGCTTCTTCATGGGTCTGACTCTGGCAGAGACTGCAAAAACGCTGGATATCCCTCAGGGAACAGCGGCGACCCGGCAGCGGCGGGCCTTGGAGCTGCTGCGGCTGGAGCTTTCGGAGGAGGTAGTGCGATGATGAACAGAAACCATGAAATGGATGAGCTGCTGGCCGGAATGAACGAGACGCCGGCTGCATTGGACTATACGCTGACCCGGGCACGGGTGCGGCTGCGGAAACAGAAGAAGCACGCCATTCTGGCCCCGCTGGGCGGGCTGTGCACACTGATGCTCACCTTTGTGCTGCTGGTGAATTTTTCAACCCCCTTTGCTTCGGCCTGTTCGGGGATCCCTCTGATCAGCCAGTTGGCCGCGGCAGTGAATTTTTCGCCGTCTCTCTCGGCGGCGATCGATAACGATTATATACAGCCCGTGGAGCAGGAGCAAACACAAAACGGCGTTACCTGCCGGGTGCTGGGCGTGATCGTAGACAGAAAGCAGCTGAATATCTTCTTTACTCTGACCAGCAAAACACATACGGACATGGGTGCAGACATTGAGCTGCATGCTGCTGACGGCGGTGAGCTGTCCAGCGTGAGCTACGGCGGTGAATGGAAGGGCGGAGACAACGGTATCTATCAGACAAGGGCAGATTTCTATGATCTGGATATGCCCGACAGTCTGTATTTTACCGTGTCGGCCGTGGATGCGGGTAATACGGTGGCCTCCTTTACCTTCCCGCTGAAATTTGATCCTTACTTCACCTCTCAGGGAGAGACCATCCCGGTCAATACAAGCTTTGATATTGACGGAAATGACTTCACTATCACGGATGTGGAGCTCTATCCCACACAAATGCGGCTGAATCTGAGCTCAGACCCGGAAAACCGCGCATGGCTCAGAGGGCTGGACTTCATTTTGACCGACGGTGCAGGCAACAGCTTTACGCGGATAAACAGCGGCATCATATCCTACGCCGACAATGTCACCGGCGAGTGTGTTACACTGTGTCTGGACAGCCCCTATTTCTTCAGCAGTGAGCAGCTGACTCTGCACATCACCGGTGCGCAATGGCTGGATAAGGAGCAGGCGCGGTGCCATGTGGATCTGGTCAACCAGACGGCAGAGCATCTGCCGCCGAATACAGAGCTGCTCTATGCGCGTTCCTCCGGGCATGGCTGGGAAGTCGCCTTTATTGTTGACGGCGGCGAACGCGCTCCGGAGGATGGCTACCACTCCAAAAATGTGTTCAGCGGCATATATTATGACGCACAGGGCGAGCAGCACTCTGTTTTGGGAGCCAGCGGTACCGTGGGGCGCGAGGATCCGGAAACCGGTGAGCGCACAGATGAATGGCGTTATTTCACAGAAACGCTGTTTCTCGACGACTACGATGGAACAGAAGTCTGGTTCCGCCCGCTGGAAACCGGCTCTATAGAGCTGGCACATCCCGTCGATCTTGTCCTGCGCTAAAGCCCGCCCCCCGCGGAGAGTATGGGGACCTCAAGGGGAACCGGTTCCCTGCGGTCGTGCACGCTGTATGACAAAAATCCCGCAGAAGCCCAGCACAGCGGGTTCTGCGGGAAGAGGACGAGCAACGGAACGGAGCGAATGCCCGCCAATAGGCGGGCGCAGCTCAGTGCAGTTTGTGAGGACGTGATCCCC
>CAKTGW010000089.1 GCA_934561725.1 uncultured Oscillospiraceae bacterium | reverse complement strand
GGTCTACGGTGTAGAGAATAATCTGCGCTTGGATGTGGATGGAATCAGTATCCTACCCAGTCACGGCAAGCACTCCCGCTTTAAAGTGCGGAGCAGAGAATCCCTGAAATGGCTGGCCAATGCGGCGGAGAAAGAGTGCGGCGCCAAGGGACAGGAACAGCTGATGCTTCTGGGAAGCACAGTATATACAGATTATACCGTCACACTGCCCTACAATCTGAAAATTTTTATTACCGGCGGCGATAAGACGCTGAGCGTACCCTATGATACGGCCAGAGAACAGGCACCGTTCATTGTAGTCCGGCAGGTGTCCAATCTGGATTCTCCGGAGCAGTATGCCGAGATCGTAGCACGGCTGGGCGGCAAGATCGTCCTCCCTCATCATCAGGAGCACCCGGAAAGACGTCTTGGAATGCCCATGGCGGAATTCGTGGAGCGGGTCAATGCGCATCTGAATAAAATTGCTCCGGGCATGGTCATGCTTCACCCTCAGCAGTACAAGTGGTATGAGCTGGGGATAAGCGTAAAAGAAGTATAGGGTCAGAGAGGAGAAAGAGAAAATGAACGAATCCATGGCAGTTATTTCCATTGTATTTCTGATTGCGGCGGTGGCTCTCGGCTTCTGGCGCAAGATCAATATGGGCGTGATCGCCCTGGCCTTTGCACTGATCCTGGGTAAGATGGCCGGGATCAAGGACGGTGCGATTTTGGCAAGCTTCAGTACCTCACTGTTCCTGCGCCTGCTGGGCGTAATGCTGCTGTTTTCCATTGCACAGAGCAATGGGACTATTGAACGCATCACTAAAAAAGTGGCTTCGCTTTCCGGTGCGGCGGTCAAGCTGATCCCAATTATTATTTATCTGCTGTTCGTAGTCGTCTCTCTTGCTGGCGCGGGCGGACCGGCCGGACTGGCTCTTGCCGCAATCATCACGGTGCCTCTGGCCTATCAGCTGAATATCAGCCCGCTTCGTCTGGCGCCGGCTGCGATCTGGGGTACCTGTGCCGGCCCCTCCACAATGAATATTGTAGGTATTCTGGCAAAATCTCTGGGTGCGGAGAGCGGCATTGACGTGAGCATCATGCACTACTTTATGACCTCATTCCTGCTTCAGTCCATTGTATTTGTTGTCTGGTATGTGGCGTCTGGCTGGCTGAAGATGAAGCCGGTGCAGGATGTGAGCCATGCGCAGGCAGAAAAATTTACCAGCGGAAACTACATAACGCTTGCAGGCGTACTGTTCATGGTCGTTCTTACGCTGGTATTCAAGATCGATGTGGGACTGGCGGGCTTTGCGGCCTCCTTCATCCTCTTCCTGATCCCCGGCGTGATCGAGGAAAAGAAAGCGATCGCCGGTGTGCCCTGGGGCACGCTGCTGATGATCGGCGGCATGGGCATCCTGATCTCCATGGTGCAGACTCTGGGCGGCATTGAGCTGATCTCCGATGCGCTGGCCAGCATCATGACCGTGCGCACGGCTCCGGCTGTTATGTCGGCCACAGGCAGCATCATGTCGGCGGTGTCCTCCACCACCGGCGTCGTAATGCCCACGCTGATCCCCACCGTACCCGGAATTATTGAGTCTCTGGGCGGCGGAAACGCAGAGGCTCTGATCTATGCCATTACCACAGGCGCAGGCCAGACGGTCATCAGTCCGCTGTCTACCGGCGGCGCACTGGTGCTGGCTGCTTATGGCAATATCTATCATCCCACAGAGCAGGAGCGCTCCAAGGTGTTCGTCCAGCTGTTTGCCTATGCGATCGGTCTGATGGTCGTGTTTGCACTCTTCGGCCTGGCCGGAATGTATGAGCTTTTCCTGTGATCAAAAACAAAAATAAAAGAACCGGCCGGATTTCCGGCCGGTTCTTTTTGCCGTTTTTGCCGCAACGAAAAAAGCCCGCCGATAAGCCGGCGGGCTTTACTTCCTGCATTATGATGCCGATTATGCGCGGGTAACCTTACCGCTGCGGAGGCAGCGGGTGCACACATAGACGTGCTTGGGGCTACCGTCTACTATGGCCTTAACGCGCTTGACATTGGGCTTCCAGGTACGGTTGGAACGTCTGTGAGAGTGGCTGACCTGAATGCCGAAGGCTACGTCCTTACCGCAAAAATTACACTTTGCCATTTTCAGCTGCACCTCCTTGCTTGTACAATCTAAATAAACAGCTTCATTATCATAACAGACGGACACTGAAATTGCAAGCAAAAAATCGGAAAAAAACAAAATAAGGATTGGAAATGCCGGAACAGGCCAAAACTTTTTGCAAAGCATTGCCAAACGGCTTTCTTTTGTTTAAAATAAAGAATACAAATAAGAACTAAGAACAATGAGGTATGGCCATGAGCAAATATACAGTTCCCCTTTCAACACTTGTACAGGATCTGGAGATGGAGACCGTCCATCTGTCCAAGGACTATGAGCAGACCCTGATCGATACTACGGATGTTAACCGTCCGGGCCTTCAGCTGACGGGCTTTTATGATTATTTCGATCCCAAGCGTATTCAGGTGCTGGGCCGCGTAGAGACGGCCTATCTGATGGGCTACCGCTCGGATGACCGGCTCATGCGCTTTGAAAAGCTTATGGAGCGCAAGCCCGTGGCGGTCGTGATCTGCCATCATGCGGATATTTACAAGGAATGTATACAGGCTGCCGAGAAATATGATATTAACCTGCTGGTCTCGTCGCTGGATACATCAGAATTCATGGCGCTGGCCATTGAGACGCTCCGCCAGTATCTGGCACCCAGAGAGACGCGGCACGGTGTGCTGGTAGAGATCCACGGCGAGGGCGTGCTTATCACCGGTGAGAGCGGCATAGGCAAGAGTGAGGCGGCGTTGGAGCTGGTCAAGCGCGGACACCGCCTGATCGCGGATGATGCCGTAGAGATCAAGCGCACGGCACGCAAACGCCTGGTAGGCCAGGCACCGTCCATGATCCGCCACTATATGGAGCTGCGCGGTATAGGACTCATCAATATCCGCACGCTGTACGGTGTCGGTGCGGTCAAGACAACGGCGCGTATCGAACTGGTGGTGAATCTGGAGACCTGGGAGCAGGGCAAAGCCTATGACCGGCTGGGCGTGGAGAACAACACCACCAATATTCTGGGGATCGATGTCCCCTGTATCACGGTGCCGATCCGTCCCGGACGGAATCTGGCTGTAATTTTGGAGACAGCCGCTATGAATAACCGCCTGAAAAAAATGGGCTATGATGCTGCAAAGACCTTTGTGGAGAACCACGATAACGGCGTTGAAGGCAGCGGATGGATCAGCCGGGATATGTAACGGCTGACGGAGTGCTGGAAGGAGTCAGAAATGAATGAGAAGGGGCTGAAGCAAATACGGCAAAGCCTTCCGCAGCTGAAGCTGCTGGAAAATGAACCGATGTCTGCCCACTGCTCGTTCCGCATTGGCGGACCTGCGGCGATGGCCGTGCCGGAGAATGAGACACAGCTGCTGGAGCTTCTGGCACTGCTGCATGCGATGGGAGAGCATCCGCTGCTTCTGGGCAGGGGAACGAACGTATTGTTTTCAGACAGCGGCACATCCCGACTGGTGATCTGCCCCGGGAGCGGCTTTCAGACTATGGAGCCGGCGGAGGGCAACCGGATACAGGCCGGCTGCGGTGTTACTTTGGCAGGCTTGGCCTGCTTTGCCCGGGATCGCGGATTGAGCGGACTGGAATTTGCCCATGGGATCCCGGGCTCGCTGGGCGGCGCGGTGTTCATGAATGCAGGTGCCTATGGCGGGGAGATGGCGGATGTGCTGGAATCCGTGCGCTTTTATGACAGCGCAAGAGGAGAAATATGCACGCTTCCGGCGTCGGCACTGGAGCTGGGCTACCGGACCAGCTGCTTTGCGGGGACGGAAAACATCATCCTTTCCGCCGTCATACAGCTGACTCCGGCGGAGCCGGCAGAGATCACGGCCAGAATGCGTGAGCTGGCCGAAAAACGGCGCGCGAGCCAGCCGCTGGATAAGCCGTCAGCCGGCAGTACCTTCAAGCGCCCGAAAACGGGCTATGCCGCAGCAATGATCGACGCCTGCGGCCTGAAGGGCTACAGCATAGGCGGGGCACAGGTCTCGCCCAAGCATGCGGGCTTTGTTGTAAATAACGGCGGCGCCACCTGCGAAGATGTACTGGCGCTGATGGAGCATATCCGGGAAACGGTCCTGCGTGAGCAGGGCGTTGAGTTGGAGCCGGAAGTGCGCATTATTCGCAGCTGAGATACGCTGACAGGGAGCTTCTGGGAGGAAATTATGGAATTTTTAATTGTATCCGGACTGTCCGGCGGCGGCAAAAGCCGCACATCGGATGTTCTGGAGGATCTGGATTTTTATTGTGTGGACAATATGCCTGTGGCTTTGATCGGCAAATTTGCAGAGCTGTGCATGGCTACGCGCGGGCGCTTTGAGCGTGTGGCTCTGGTGACGGATATTCGAGAGAGCCATAATTTTGAGGAGCTGTTCACCGCTCTGGATGGACTCTGGGAGCTGGGCTGTGAATACAAGATCCTTTTTGTTGAGGCCAACGTGGAGACCATTGTGAAGCGCTATAAGGAGACGCGCCGCCGCCACCCCCTGGCGGGAGATACAGGCAGCCTTGAGGCAGCTGTGCGGGAGGAGATCAAGCTGCTGGCACCTGTGCGGGAACGGGCGGATTATGTGATCAATACCTCCGGCCTGACGCTGGGGCAGCTTCAGAAGGAGCTGTACAGCCTTTTTGTAGGCGATGCCATGAGCCGCGCGATCAATGTGAACGTCATGTCCTTCGGTTTCAAATACGGCATCCCGCTGGAGGCCGATCTGGTTTTTGATGTGCGTTTTCTGCCGAATCCCTATTATGTTTCCGAGCTGCGGGAAAAAACAGGTCTGGACGAGGACGTACAGAATTTTGTCTATGACAATGGGGATACCCGGGAATTTTTATGTCTGCTTACAGACCTGCTGGCTTATCTGGTGCCACACTACATTGAAGAGGGCAAGCATAATCTGACGGTCGCTGTGGGCTGTACCGGCGGTCGGCACCGCTCGGTATCCATTGCAGTGGCGCTCACCCGCTTTCTGAATGAGCAGGGCTACTACAGCGTCAATACCAATCGGGATATTGACAAGGGCTGATATGGCCCGGACGGAGGGGAAAATGGATACTATGCGCCATCGCGGGGCATCGGAACCGGCTGTTGTGGCCATCGGCGGCGGCACCGGACTGTCTACCATGCTCCGGGGATTGAAGAGATATACCCGGAATCTTACGGCGATCGTCACCGTAGCCGATGACGGCGGCGGGAGCGGCGTACTGCGCTCGGAGCTGAATATGCCGCCGCCGGGCGACATACGCAACTGCATCCAGGCTCTGGCCAATACAGAGCCGACGATGGGCGATCTGCTCAACTATCGCTTTACCCAGGGCTCACTCAAGGGACAGAGCTTCGGCAACCTGTTTCTGGCGGCCATGAACGGCATTTCC
>CAKTGW010000088.1 GCA_934561725.1 uncultured Oscillospiraceae bacterium | reverse complement strand
ATGTGGACATTTGTACTTCTGCATAAAAATATAAAGAAGGTGTGATTCGATGGCAAATGAGCGTATATATAATTTCTCTGCCGGTCCCTCCATGCTGCCGGAGCCCGCGCTGCGAACGGCTGCGGCGGAAATGCTGAATTACGGCGGCTCAGGAATGTCAGTGATGGAGATGAGCCATCGGAGTTCAGTCTATCAGGAAATTTTTGCTCAGACAAAGGCCAAGCTGCGCGCACTGATGCAGATACCTGAGAGTTATGAGATCCTCTTTTTGCAGGGCGGCGCTTCGCTTCAGTTTTCCATGATCCCCATGAATCTGATGGGGGAAGACGGTCTGGCGGATTATGCCGTTACCGGGAACTTTGCCAATGCCGCGGCAAAAGAGGCCGAAAAATATGGGAGGGTGCATATTGCCGCATCGTCTGCGGACAAAAATCACAGCTATATCCCCGCACAGAATGAGCTGCACCTTTCCAAGGATGCAAAATACTTTTATTATTGTGCCAATAATACGATTTTCGGTACGGAGTGGCACTATGTGCCGGAGACGGATTGCCCGCTGGTCTGCGATATGTCCTCCAATATTCTGTCCGGACCGGTGGATGTATCCAGATATGGCATTTTCTATGCGGGCGCGCAGAAGAATATGGCGCCTGCCGGGCTGACTGTAGTGGTGATCGACCGTGCGCTGGCGGGTCATGAGCTGCCGTATACCCCTCTGATGATGAGCTACCGGCGAATGATCGAGAAGGATTCCATGTTCAATACGCCGCCCTGCTATAATATTTATATGCTGGGTCTGGTTCTGGACTGGGTGATCGCGCAGGGAGGACTGACGGCCATGCAGCAGCTGCGGGATATCCGCAGTGCCATGCTCTATGATTATCTGGACAACAGCAGGCTGTTCCATGGCTGTGCGGAAAGAGCGGCGCGCAGCGGAATGAATGTAACGTTCCGCGCGGCCTCACCGGAGACAGAGGCAGACTTTGTCCGAGCTGCCGCAGCCGCGGGGTTTGTAAACTTGAAGGGACACCGCTCTGTTGGCGGGATGCGTGCTTCTATCTACAATGCCATGCCTGTAGAGGGCGTGGCAAAGCTGGTTGAATTCATGAAGGATTACGAGGTGAAGCACCATGTATAATGTCAAGACGCTCAATACGATCGCACGTTCCGGTCTGGAGCAGCTGACGGATCTTGGAATACAGACGGATGAGGCGGCGCTTCAGCCGGAGGGGATTCTGGTGCGCAGTGCCGATATGCACGGATATCCCCGGAATGCAGAGCTATTGGCGATTGCACGGGCGGGGGCGGGAACCAATAATATTCCGGTCCAGGCATGCACCGAGGAGGGAATCGTGGTATTCAACACACCCGGAGCCAATGCGGAGTCGGTGAAGGAGCTGGCCATATGCGCATTGCTGCTGGCCTCGCGGGATGTGATCGGCGGTATTGAATGGTGCCGCGGACTTGCCGGTCAGGCAGAGATCCCCAAACTGGTCGAAAAGGGGAAGGGACGCTTTGTCGGCCCGGAAATTGCGGGAAAGACCTTG
The DNA here is from genome assembly GCA_934561725.1 of uncultured Oscillospiraceae bacterium. GTDB lineage: Bacteria > Bacillota > Clostridia > Oscillospirales > Oscillospiraceae > Heteroscillospira. Next base: position 3,991 of record CAKTGW010000088.1, on the reverse strand, counting down.
GGTGTTGTCGGTCTCGGTGCGGTTGGCGCGCGGATCGCCAATGCGGCGCTGGAGCTGGGGATGACCGTATACGGATATGATCCCTACCTCTCTGTGGAGGCCGCCTGGAAGCTGTCCGGCAATGTGAAGCATGCACGGGATCTGGAAACGGTCTATCGCAATTGCGATTATATCACGCTCCATGTGCCCTATCTTCCGGATACCCACCATATGCTCAGTGGTAATGCCTTTGATCAGATGCGCGGCGGTGTGCGGATCATCAATCTGGCCCGGGGTGAGCTGGTGGATGATGATGCAATGCTGTGTGCACTGACCAGCGGGAAGGTGTCCAGATATGTGACAGATTTTCCAAATGAACGGACAGTGACCTTTCCAAACACTATTCAGCTGCCCCATTTGGGGGCATCCACACCGGAGAGTGAGGAAAAATGTGCGGTCATGGCGGCACAGGAGTTGGCGGATTACCTGCTGAACGGCAATATCAAAAACTCTGTGAATATGCCCCGGGTAAAGCTGGAGCGGATGGGGGCGGCGCGCATTTGTGTGATCCATCGCAATGTGCCCCGCACGATCAATAAAATACTTGCAGTTATTTCTGAAGAAAACATCAATGTGGAGCATATGATCAATGCACCCCGGGGCGAATACGCCTATACCATTATTGATACCGGAGCCCTGATCGGAGAAGAGATCGCCCAACGCATCCGCGAGACCGACAGCGTGCTCCGCGTGCGGATATTATAAGGAGGCAGATCCATGCTTGAGTACAAATTTGATACACAGCTGCTGATCGAAGGCAGCGGACTGGATGAAGATGAGATCCATGATTATATCACCGAACACATTGAGGGCGATTGTCTTCTGGCCATCGGTGACGAGGATCTGATCAAAATTCATTTTCACACCAATACGCCTTGGAAGGTGCTGGAATATGCGGCCTCTCTGGGCGAGATCCATGATATTGTCATAGAAAATATGGAGCGGCAGACTAACGATCTGCATGGCTGACAGACGGGCGGCGCAGAGTTCCTGCGCCGCCCAATTTATTGCAGACTGCCGATTGTGTACAATTTTTAAAAACAGAAAACCGGCAAAATGAACGAAAAAGCTCTTCCACAGCGCTTATAAAAAGCTATAAAATTATGCTAAACGCCGAAACGATTCAAAGTCGTTTCCGGCGTCTTTTTTTGCGAAAATGGAGATTGTATAATCCAGATGAAAAGGCAGCAGGGGAATGAGAACCCCTGGATTTTATAAATCAGGGAGGCAAACAAATGTCAGAAGTGAAGCGCTTCTATGTGGACCGCGGAAAATGTCTGGGCTGTAAGACATGCGAGCTGCGCTGTGCGGTGATGCGCGGTTCTGTATCCAAGGAGCTGGCGCATGCGGTGCGCGAGGCGGTGCTGCCGCGCAGCCGCGTATATGTTCATAGTGATGGCGGTACGGCATTGACAGTCCATTGCCGGCAATGCGAGAATGCGCCCTGCGCGGCTGTCTGCTCCACTGGCGCGCTCAAAACGGATGCAGAAACGGGCGTCAAATATATTGACTCCGATAAATGCATCAATTGCTGGATGTGTGTCATGGCCTGCCCATATGGCATGATCGCCCCGGCAATTGAAAAGCACAGCGCCGATAAATGCGACCGCTGCTTCCGGATGGAGGAACCCTATTGTATGGCTGCATGTCCCACGGGCGCCATTGAGCTGCTCACGGCGGCGGAGATCGAAGAAAAAAATCGCCTGCTGCGGGCGGCGACTGTAAACAGATAAGAGGAGGCTATATTATGGCAACGATCAGACGTAAAACAGTTGATCCCCGTGCTGCGGCGTATCTGAAGTATGCCCGGGAACAGGGAATAGAGCTTTCGTGGAACCGTTATGAGCATATGCTGCCCCAGGACGGCTTTGCCTGTCTGGGCCTGAGCTGTACAGATTGCCCCATGGGGCCCTGCCGGATCAATCCTTTTGATCGGGGGAGCACGGCTACGGTCTGCGGATTCGGCAAAGCAGATCTGGTTTACCGCAGTGTGATGCACCTGCTGGATGCTGCGCCGGGCTATACGGAAAAGCATATGGATGCCATTCTGCGCCGCGTGGAGGAAATGTGCGGTAAACCCGGAAAGAGCAATAACGGCCAGACACCTATTGGCTATGGCGTTCTGGACAGGGAGTATATCAATATCTGTGCAGAGCTGGTGGATTTTCCGCGGCTGGGAGAGATTGAGGCCGCTGCGGCAGAGGCGGATGAGCTGGCGGCATCTGTTGGCGCAAAGGGCTTTAAGTTCAGTCTGGTAGGCTCCTGCTGCTACCGGCGGAGTACGGTGGGCGGATTTGCGGATATAGAATTTGCCGTGCTGACCGGATTGGTAGACGGATATATTCTGGGGCCAAAGGCCGTTGGCTTGGGCAAAAATGCAGCTGCGCATTATCCTACGGCTGTAATGTGTCAGGCAGCGGATGCCCAGGAGATCCTGCGCCGGGCGGCAGCGGCCTTTGCCCAACGGGAAAATGCGCGTATTCGTCCGGACGACAGCCTGACGGTGGTTCCCATGCACAGCCTGGAAAAGCTGAGTGAGATCGCTGCAAAATATGAGAAGGTGGCGGTTATCGGCGGCGGTGCAAATATCAAGCTGACAGTAGGCGGAGCAACGGTTGACTTGATCCGCGCCCTTACAGAGCGGGGAATCGCCTGCTTTGTGTTCGGCAGCGCAATCATTGAGGCGGCAAAAGCCGGATTGTCAGAGCATGTTTATGCTTCCGGCGCCTCTGTGGGGGACATTGTATACCACGAAGAGATACGCAGCCGGACAGCCGTGGCCTGCATGCCGGAGCTGTGCAGTGGTATGGATCTGGCCCGGGCGCTGCATATGGGTGTGCATGGCCTGAAGGTCTTTACCTGCACTGAGCTGCCAGTGGAGGGCTGCCCGCCGCTGGCTGACGAGATCCACAGGTATCTCATCTGGCGCAGCGGCAGAGAGTATGTGGCCGCCGTGCTCGAGGCTCTCTGCTGAGAAGGGGGAAAAGCCATGCGTATAGATGCAACGAAATGTATAGGCTGCGGCAGATGCCGCCCCTTCTGCATCATGCAGGTCATTCAGTTCGAGCGCCCGGGTAAGGGGCGTGATGTGAAGTGTGTGGTCAATGAGGACGAGTGCGTGGACTGCGAGATCTGTTACCGGGCAAAGGTGTGTCCCACAGATGCGCTCCGCCAGCCGGAGACAGTCTACCCCCGGACGATCCGCGGGACCTTTTCCAATCCTACGGCGATCCATAAAGAGACCAAGGTACCCGGGCGCGGCACGGAAGAGATGAAAACCAATGATGTGACCAATCGCTATAAACGCGGCTTTGCAGGCATGGCTGCGGAAATGGGACGCCCCGGGATCGGTGCCCGCCTGCGTGATGCCGAGAAGGTATTTATGGCGCTGGCTCCGCTGGGCGTGGAGTTTGAGCCCCAGAATCCGCTGACTACGCTGCTGGCAGATCCGAAGACCGGGAAAATGCGTCCGGAGGTGCTGAATGAAAAGGTGCTCTCCTGTATCGTTGAGATGATTGTACCTATTGAGCGCATTACCGAGATCTATGACACGCTGATGCGAGTATCCAAAGAGATCGATACGGTCTTTTCTGTTGATCTGGTTTGCCGCACCAATGAGGACGGCAGTGTGCCTACGCTGGAGATCATGGATGCAGCGGGAAACTGGCGGTCTATCAACGGTAAGACGAATATCGGCCTTGGCAAGCTGAAAGTGAAGGGGGCTGAATAAATGTCGCATACACTGCACAGAAGGGGAACGCCGGATTCCCTTTCAAGAGACTATGTGGTTTTTGCCATGTCGGCCAAGGGAATCAATGCAGAGAACTCTAGATATGCCCTCAAGGAGTTTTTGGAGATCGTCAATAAATACAACTGGGTCAATATGGGCGATATGAAAACCGGCGGATATTTTCTGGTTGGTAAAGACGCCATTATGGAGGGTGTGCAGGAT
>CAKTGW010000087.1 GCA_934561725.1 uncultured Oscillospiraceae bacterium | reverse complement strand
GCAAAATAATACACAATTGCCGCAAATAGCGCATAAAAATTACCTCGTTTTCAAATATCCCTCATATTATACAAAATCTTTGCACGAGTTTAAAGGATTTTTTCGCGCCAAACGGTCACACTATTCTCGAAATTTCACGAAACGGAGGCATATATTATGAACAATATAGACAATACAAACTTTCTGAAGGGCCTTGGACTGGGAATGGTCGTGGGTTCTGCCGTCAGTATGGCCGTAAAGGCCGGGAAGAATGATACCAAAAACGCCTGGGGAAAGACCCTGAAATCTATGGGCGAAGTGGTGGAAAACGTCACTGGCGTGCTGGGGCTTTAAAAAACTCAGTTTTTTCTAAAAAAGGGCTTGCATTTTTTTACCGGCTGTGCTATGATACTAGGGCGTTGTGGATATGCGCTCTTAGCTCAGCTGGATAGAGCGTCTGGCTACGGACCAGAAGGTCAGGGGTTCGAATCCCTTAGGGCGTGCCACTGAAGGCCCCGAAATCTTTGGATTTCGGGGCATTTTTCTTACCGTCAGCCAGGGATGCATTCCTGTTTGTTGATTGACAGAACGCACCCCGGTTGATACAATATTTTTACCATGCAAACCAAAGGAGGTATTTACATGCCCATATCAGCACAGCGTCTGCAGGAGCTGGAGGCACTCTGCGCTCAGATGCGCACGGAACTGATCGATCTGCTTCACAGCATTCAGACCGGCCACCCCGGCGGCTCCCTCTCCTGCACTGAAATCGTCACTCTTCTCTATCAAGAGAAAATGAATATCGACCCGAAGGATCCCTCTGCGCCCGGCCGTGACCGCTTTGTCATGTCCAAGGGTCATGCCTGCCCCATGCTCTATCTGAACATGGCGCACCGCGGCTTCTTCCCCATGGAGGAGCTGAAGACCCTGCGTCAGATCGGCTCCCGGCTTCAGGGACACCCCTGCGCCCACAAGCTGCCCGGCATAGAGGTCTCTACCGGCCCTCTGGGACTGGGTCTCTCTGCCGCCGTGGGTATCGATCTGGCCGGCCGGCTTCAGGGACTGGACTACACCACCTATGTTCTCCTTGGCGACGGCGAGATCCAGGAGGGCGGCATCTGGGAAGCTGCCATGTCTGCCGTTAAATTCAAGGCCGACCATCTGGTAGCCATACTGGATCACAATCACGTCCAGTTGGACGGTACTAATGACGAGATCATGCCCATGGGCGATCTGAAGGCCAAATGGGAGGCCTTCGGCTGGAAGGTCTACACCTGCTCCGGTCATGATCTGGCCGCCCTGTCCGATGCAATGGACGCTGCCCGGGTCTATACCGGCGGGCCCGCTATTATCATCGCCGAAACCGTAAAGGGCAAGGGCGTCTCCTTTATGGAGGGCAAATCCGGCTGGCACGGCAAAGCGATCGGTGACGCTGACTTTGAGAATGCCATGGCAGAACTGGGAGGTGCTCGTAAATGACAAAAATCGCGATCCGCGACGCATTCGGCGCCGCACTGGAAAAGCTCGGACACGAAAATGCAAAGGTCGTTGCTCTGGAAGCCGATCTGGGCGCTTCGACCAAAAGCGGTGTTTTTGGCAAAAGCTTCCCTGACCGTTACTTTAACGTGGGTATTGCTGAGCTGAACATGGTCGCCATGGCCGCCGGAATGGCCGCTTCCGGCCTGATCCCCTATGTAAACACCTTTGCCTCCTTCATGACCACCCGCGGCGGTGATCCCATCAACAGTCTCATCGGCTATGACAGCCTGAATGTAAAGATCTGTTCCACCTACTGCGGTATGTCTGACTCCTATGACGGCGCTAGCCATCACGCCAACACGGATCTGGCCTTTGTCCGTGCGATCCCCAATATGACCATCATCTCCGTCTGCGACGCCATAGAAACGGAAAAGGCCGTATTTGCCTCCGCAGAGATCAACGGTCCCGTTTATCTGCGCCTGAGCCGGGCTACGGCTCCCGTGATCTTTGATGAAAGCTATGATTTCCAAGTCGGCAAGGGCGTACAGCTGCGCGAGGGCAGCGATGTAGCGCTCATCGCCACCGGCTATATGGTCCACAAGGCACTGGAGGCTGCCGAAAAGCTGGCCGCACAGGGCATCAGTGCCGCTGTGGTGGATATCCACACCATCAAGCCTATTGACCGCGAGTCGATCGTCCGGGTCGCCGGAACCTGCGGCGCCGTTGTCACCGCCGAAGAGCACAGCATCTATGGCGGTCTTGGCTCCGCTGTGGCCGAGGTCCTGGCTGAAGAGCTGCCCACGCCCATGGCATTCGTAGGCGCACGGCAGTATGCCGAAAGCGGCGCCTATGAGGCTCTGCTCACAAAATATGGTCAGGATGCCGACGCTATCGTATCCAAGGCGTTGGAGGTTCTGAAAAAGAAAAAATAAATCCCTGCCGTACAAAAAAAGCCCGGACTAAAATCCGGGCTTTTTTCATATTGGCCTTAAAACAAGTCAAAGCCCCGGGAGCTATTGCTCCCGGGGCTTCTTCTATACCTGAAACACTGAAAAGAATGGAAGTGGACTAATCAAATATGGGTTCGGACTCAGGCCAAAGCCTTACCCAAAGCGGCACATTTATCCTCCGCCTCAGCATCGGGTGCCTCACAGCAAATCACGCCCTCGGAGACCAGCACAGCGCCGGCAGCGCGGCAGGCTTCCTCCCAATTGCGCATCCATTCGCCGTCACCCCAGCCGTAGGAACCGAACAGGCCCAGCTTTTTACCGGAGAGGCCGTCCTTGCAGCCCTCAAACATAGGCTCAAATTCTTCTTCCTCCAGCTGCTCAGAACCCATAGAGGGGCAGCCAAAAGCAATCGCATCATACTCCGCCAGGCGGGGAGCTCCAAAATCTGCGGCTGTGTACAGCTCAACCTCAGCACCGGCGCTCTTGGCACCCTCGGCTACCTTATTGGCCATAGCCTCTGTATTTCCGGTTCCGCTCCAATAAACGACTGCTACCTTGCTCATGAATAATTACTCCTTATTTTTAAGATTTTATGCAACCACTGTAAGCTGCTCAACAGATCTGCCCAACTCCCAAAGCCGGGCATATATGGCGCGGCATCTGCGCAGACGCGCAAACAGGCGCACAGCCTCGCACTCATTGCAATAAACCTTCCAGCAGCCGCTGCATTTGCTGTTGCAGCCTGCATTGCGGATAAAGCCGATCACATCGCCAAGGGGATATCCCAGGAAAAGGCCGATCTCGTGGGGAAACTCCCCGCCGGCGGACAAGCGCCGTTCCAATCTGGCCACCGCCTGATCCACCTGGACGGATTCATAGCCATAGCGGCGTAAAAACGCTGCAACTCCAGGCTTTTGCAAATCTGATGCGAGCTTCTGTTTTCGATAAACATAGACAAGAGCGCTGCTGCCGGTCTCGCGAACGACCCGGAGCGTGACGCCTTTTTTCCCCAGTCGGAGGTTCCACTGTTCAAGCTGGGAGAGGAGGTCGGAATGGGTTATATAGGTTATGGTGAAAAGGCTTGCGGTTTTTAGGGACGCAAGAGTGGGTGAGCAGTGTTCAATCAAATATCGCTCGAGCACAGCAGGAACCTCCTTTCTGGGAAGTTAGCACCAACTAACTCATGGACTTAAGAAATTGCGGGTCTCTTCCGCAAACAGGTTAGCTTTAACTAACTGAGCACAGTGTACATGGTTTCTCTCCATTTGTCAATAGGGAAAATGAAAAAATATCAAAAATTTTTCTTCTCCCTGAAAACCGAACCCTGCACATTCCGGATGCATAGAATACAGCGAAAACATGACAAAGGATGTGGGAACATGAAATTTGCCGTAATGGGCGGTGATGGCCGCATTGCCCAACTATGCCGTCTGCTATCGGATGACGGCCATCGGCTGCGCACCTATGCGCTGGAACGCGCGGGTCTGACGCACGAGGCGCTCTCCTCCGGCAGTTGCGCTGAATGCCTTCAGCACGCCGACTGCGTTATTCTCCCTCTGCCGCTGTCCGGCCGCCAGGGATATCTGAGCACGCTCCTCTCCAGCCGGGAAGTGACATTGGATGAGGTCTTTGCCGCGCTTCCCGGCGGCATTCCCGTATGTGCCGGTCGGGTCGATGATTACGCCGCGGCCTGCGCAAAAAAATACGGCGTCGGCCTGATCGACTATTTCTGCCGGGAAGAGCTGTGCGTCATGAACGCCGCAGCTACCGCTGAAGGCGCACTGGAGCTGCTGATCCGTGAGACGCCCAAGACTCTGCTGGGCAGCCGCGCTCTGATCATTGGTTACGGACGCATCGGCGCGCTCCTGGCCCATCGGCTGCACAGTATGGGCTGCGCCGTCACCGTATCCTCCCGAAAATACGCTGATATGGCCTGGTGCCGCGCCTATGGCTATAACGTGCTGGACACCCGAACGCTCAGCGGAGAGCTTTCTGACTTTGATATGGTCATCAACACCGTCCCCGCCCCGATTCTGAACGAAGAACTGCTGATGCAGCTGAGAAGCGGCGCACTGTGTATGGATCTGGCCTCCAAGCCCGGCGGCGTTGATTTTGCCGCCGCGGCCCGTCTGGGGATCCACGCGGTCTGGGCACTGAGCCTGCCCGGAGAGGTTGCCCCCGTCTCCGCCGGAGAGATCATTCGGGATACGATCTATAATATTCTGCGTGAACAGGAGCTGATGTAATGGAAAAGATCCGACTGGGGCTGGCCTTGTGCGGCTCCTTCTGTACATTCGCACAGGTTCTGGACGCCGCCCGGCGCCTGACAGAGAGCTATGATGTTTACCCGATCATGAGTGAGGCCGCCGCATCTACGGACACCCGCTTTGGAAAAGCCGCACATTTTCGCGAGGTGCTGGAGGACTATTCCGGCCATGAGATCATCGACAGTATCGTCTCCGCCGAACCCATCGGCCCAAAAGGGCTGCTGGATGTATTGGTCATTGCCCCCTGCACCGGAAACACACTGGCAAAGCTGGCCGGCGGCATTGCCGACTCCGCTGTCACGCTGGCAGCCAAGGCTCATCTGCGCAATAGCCGCCCACTGGTCATCGCCGTAAGTACAAACGACGGGCTGGGAGCCAATGCCGCCAATCTGGGACGGCTGATGGCCCGGCAGCATGTATATCTGGTCCCCTTCGGGCAGGACAACGCCCAAGGAAAGCCAGATTCCCTGGTCGCCCACTTTGATCTGATTGACGAGACCGTCCAGCACGCCCTCCGGGGGCAGCAAATCCAGCCTTTGCTGGTCTGAATTGTTTACAGAATCTTTATTATAGTCAACATTTTTATACTTAATTATTTACTATAATTTATTACTGTAAATCTATACGTACAAAAAAAGAGGAAGGCATATGCCTTCCTCTTTTATCGCCGCTAACGCGGCAGAACTTATTTGATTTCGACCTTAGCGCCGACAGCCTCGAGCTTAGCCTTGATCTCTTCAGCCTCGTCCTTGGAGACAGCTTCCTTGATCTTAGCGGGCACGCCCTCAACGATAGCCTTGGCCTCAGCCAGACCAGCACCGGTGATGCCGCGGACTTCCTTGATGACCTTGATCTTCTCAGCGCCGAACTCGGTCATGACAACGTCAAACTCGGTCTTCTCTT
>CAKTGW010000086.1 GCA_934561725.1 uncultured Oscillospiraceae bacterium | reverse complement strand
CTGATCATGCTGGTATCCGCTCTGGCAGGGAGAGAACATATTCTGAACGCATATGATATTGCGGTTAAGGAAAGATACAGATTTTTCTCTTTTGGCGATTCCATGCTGATCCTGTGAGCGGGATGGATAAAATCAGAGATTAAAAGGAGAGTACCTTTTGTTTACATTAAAGAAAAAGGAAGGACATGCCCGGCGGGGTGCGTTGACAACACCACATGGTCAGATAGAAACACCGGTGTTTATGAATGTGGGAACCCAGGGTGCGATCAAGGGCGGAGTGAGCGCAGAAGATCTGAAGAATGTAGGCTGTCAGGTCGAACTGTCCAATACGTATCATCTTCATCTGCGCCCGGGAGATAAGCTGATCAAGCAGCTGGGTGGACTGCATAAATTTATTACCTGGGATAGACCGATCCTGACGGACAGCGGCGGATTTCAGATCTTTTCACTGGCCAGCCTCAGAAAAATAAAAGAGGAAGGCGTATATTTCAATTCGCATATTGATGGACGGAAAATTTTTATGGGTCCGGAAGAGAGTATGCGGATACAGGCAAACCTTGGCTCGGATATTGCGATGGCCTTTGATGAATGCGTCAAGATCCCTTCGCCGTATGAGTATGTTGAAAAATCCTGCGCGCGCACTTATCGCTGGCTGGCGCGGTGCAAGGAGGCATTGGCGGAGTATAACTCACGGGATGATGCGGTCAATCCGGGACAGATGCTGTTCGGCATCAATCAGGGAGCTGTTTTTTCGGATCTGCGTGTAGAGCACATGAAGCGTATTGCAGAGCTGGATCTGCCCGGATATGCGATCGGCGGCCTGGCTGTAGGCGAAACGGCACAGGAAATGTATGATACGATAGAAATTGTTGAAGAGCACATGCCGCAGGACAGACCACGCTACCTGATGGGGGTAGGAACGCCGGTCAATATACTTGAGGCTGTATATAGAGGTGTGGACTTCTTCGACTGCGTGATGCCGTCGCGCAATGGCCGGCACGGCCACCTGAACACGTGGAGCGGCGTGATCAACATTAAAAACAAGAAGTATGAAGCCGATTTGCAGCCGATCGATCCTGAGTGCTCCTGCCCGGTGTGCAGCCGCTTCTCCAGAGCATATATCCGGCATCTGTTCAAGGCTGAGGAAATGCTGGCTATGCGCCTGTCGGTCCTGCATAACCTGTACTTTTATAATAAGCTGATGGAGAGAATACGTCAGGCTCTGGATGCAGGAGAGTATACGGCGTTTTGGGCCAAGTATCGGGAAATCCTGGATCGGCGCATTTGAGCCCATTGACGCATAAAGCACACAAAAATTTACTTTTGTTGAATTGGCGATAAAAAGCTTGCAATAGTATGGATTAACCATTATAATGAAATGGCACTTGTTTAGGAGGTAAATAAATGAAATCCAAGGTTATGAAAGCGCTGTCCCTTGTATTGCTTGTCGCAATGTTCTGCATGATTGCCGGCTGTTCTGCTGCTGATGGCACGACGGAGGCCAGCGGCGGTAATCAGCTGATCATCATGGTTGCCTATATGGCTCTTATTTTCGGTATGCTCTATCTCTTTATGGTCCGCCCGGAGAAGAAGAGAAAAAAGAAACTGGATGAGATGCGCGACAGCTTGAGCGTTGGCGACCAGATCACAACGATTGGTGGTATCGTTGGCAAGATTGTTCATGTAAAGGATGATTTTGTTGTGATCGAGACCAGTGAGGATCGTGTACGTATTGAAGTTGCTAAATGGGCGATCGGCGCAAACGGCAAGGCCACTTCTCAGGATCAGAACTGACTGACAGCTGAATTGTAATTTAACCCCCTCCCAAAGAATAGGATGTACAAACATCTTTTTGGGAGGGGGATTTGTTGTGTATAAGGAAGCATTGCGGCCGGTGCGGACGGACTGGATAAAGGATGCAGCTTGGGCAGCGGTTTTAGGACATGCTGCCGCGGTGGTTTTATTAGGGATCTGTGCGGCGTTGATTTGGCGCAATTTGATTCCAGAAGAGCTGATGGCAGAATGCACGATTGGAGCGGTACTTATCGGAGGAATTGCGGCAGGTCTGTGTATGGCGTCAAGAGAGGGGAAAGGGGCAGTGAATGGCCTGAGTGGAGGGCTTGCTTTTCTTGTGCTGCTGTCTGCTATTGGAATGTACCGGGAACAGCTTACGTTTTTTGATTTGGATTATATCCGATGTGGTATCTGCTCTTTGACAGGCGGCACGTTTGGCGGAATTATATCAACTGGCAAAAAGAACAAAAAAGGTAGGTTGAGAAATGGGAAGTATACAAGAAGTAATCATCGATAATAGTTTACATAATTCTAATATGATTACCTATATATAGCGATATACAAAAAGTAATCTAACTAAATATTGAATTAAATAAGCGTTTTCAAGGGCTTGCGAAACAGGGAGTTCACTAAGTTTACATAATATAGTTAACATAATAAATATACATAATAAACAAAAATTAAAAAATTATCTTTTAACACTTGATTACTGACGGAATTTGTATTATATTGTTTTTACTTTAGTATTATGTAAAGTGACGTGTTATCCCCATTTTCGCCCGCCCGGGGGAGGGCCAAGTGAAAAGAAAACTTTTCAGATATTTCCGATTCAAACGGCAGTATCCGGAAACAGATTCCGGACCGAAGATTACACTGCCGGTTGCATCCTTGCTGTTGGGTATTGCCGCGGCTATAGCGGCTATGACCAACACTCCCAGAGAGATGGTTTGTGGTTTTGGAGATGCAATCGTATTGTCCGGCACAAACGTGTCTTTTTTGTCTGCTTACTGGAGATGCTCCAGATACCATATTTTTACCGCATTGCTGTCCACTTCGTATCTAGGCGTAGTTGCTGTTCCCGCACTGCTTGCATACAGAGGCTTTACTCTTTGCTGTACGTCGGCGGCGCTGATTCTGGACTATGCGAATCGGGGCGCAATGCTGTCGGCGGTTATTTTGGGTTTACCGGGTCTTGTTGCTCTTCCGTGTCTGCTGCTCATTGCAGCAGAGTCGATGCACAATGCGGAACGGCTGTTTTCAGCAAGATTTGGGCTTCAGCAGAGGACTCCCGCACAATTCCATTGGCGGCGGGCGTGTCTCTGCTTTAGTTTTCTTATCCTGCCGGCTCTTTTTGAACAGCAGCTGCTGCCAGAATGGGTAGAAATACTTATAAAGTGACAGAAGGGAGGTAAACTGCTTTGACGGATGCGGCATATCTTGAAAAATATGAAAACTATCTGAAAAACGAGAAAAATGCATCTGTCAATACGATGTCATCGTATTTGCGTGATTTGCGGCAGTTTACCACATATTTGGCACAAAATTTGGATCAGAGGATCGAGTCGGTGACTGAACAGGATATTGCCGGATATATGGACTGGATGAAGGCTGCCGGCAAGTCCACGGCTACCGTTTCACGTTCTCTGGCCGCGATAAAGGGCTTTTATGCGCACTTTGTTACAGTCGGTACTCTTAAGACTAATCCGGCGGCAAAAATCACACCGGATAAGGCCGCGCATAAACTCCCTCAGATCTTGACCAATAAGGAGGTCGAACTGCTCCTGGCACAGCCCGAACGCACAGACGCCAAGGGCTATCGCGACAGTGCCATGCTGGAGACGCTTTATGCTACAGGTATTCGAGTCAGTGAGCTGATCGACCTTGACGTGGACGATGTGAACCTCACTGCTGGATTGCTGACTTGCCGCCATCAGGATAAAAGCCGTGCGATTCCGCTGTATCCTGCGGCTATTCGCGCGCTGGCGGAGTATATTCGCTTTATTCGTCCGCAAATGCTGGCGGATGAAAAAGAGCCCGCGCTTTTTGTGAACATATCCGGCAGCCGTATGTCGCGGCAGGGATTTTGGAAGCTTATCAAGTCCTATCAGACAAAGGCTGGAATTGAAAAGCCAATCACACCACATACCCTGCGCCATTCTTTTGCAACGCATTTGCTGGAAAACGGTGCGGACCTCCGGTCTCTTCAGGAAATGCTGGGACATGCGGATATCAGTTCTACACAGGTATATTCCCAGTTGGTCAAGAAGCAGTTGAAGGATGTCTATAATAAAGCACATCCCAGAGCGTAGATGTTTGTTTGTTGCCGGAGCGCGGCTCAGCCGCGCTCCGGGTTTTTCATACAGAAATGTGATTGTAGTCCATGGAAGTGTGTGATATAATAAATTCATTGAGCTATTTTATTATGGAGGTAGTATGCGGGTTCTTGGCATTGATCCGGGCATTGCGATTGTCGGCTTTGGTGTGATAGAGTCAGCTGGAGGACGGCAGTCGCTGGTGAATTACGGCGTGATTACTACGCCGGCCAAAACCAGTCTGTCCAGCAGGTTGGAGCGGATCTACATGGACACTCAGGAACTGCTCCGCACCGTTCAGCCGGATGTGATCGCAATTGAGGAACTGTTTTTTAATACCAATATCACTACGGGAATTTCTGTAGCCCACGGCCGGGGCGTCATACTGCTGGCGTGCTACCAGTCAGGAATTCCGGTTTTTGAGTATACACCGCTGCAGGTCAAGCAGTCTGTGGTTGGATATGGCCGGGCGGATAAAAAGCAGGTCATTGATATGGTGCGCCGCATTCTTAAAATGAACGCACCGCCCAAACCGGATGATGCGGCAGATGCGCTGGCCATTGCGCTGTGCCATGCACGCAGTTCTACATCCAGGCTTAACCTTAAAGGAGGCCTCGAACCTTGTTCTACTATTTAGAAGGAAAAACGGCGCTTTTGGAGCCCAATCTGGCTGTGATCGACTGCGGCGGTGTGGGCTATGCGGTAAATACAACAGCGAATACGATTTCAAAGCTGCATACGGGTGAGAACGCCCGGCTTTATACATATGTAAATGTGCGAGAGGATGCCATAGATATTTTCGGCTTTGCCTCAATGAATGAAAAGCACAGCTTTGAGTTGCTTTTGAGTGTTTCCGGAGTGGGGCCAAAGGCGGCACTGGCGATCCTGTCATCCATTACGCCGGAGGCTTTGGCCTTGGCAATTGTTGCCGGAGATGATAAGGCGCTTACAGCGGCACCCGGTATCGGGAAAAAAATCGCGCAGCGGATCATTCTGGAGCTCAAAGATAAGATGGCAAAAGAGAATAAGAGCATATCGCTGAAGAGCGCCTCTGTTGTGCCGCAGAATATCGGCGGCACAAAGCTGGATGATGCAGCAGCGGCGCTGGGTGTGCTGGGCTATGCCAATACAGAGATCTATCAGGTGTTGAATGCGATCGATACGGAGGCTTTGTCTCTGGAGGATATTATCCGCCAGGCACTGAAGCTTATGATGAGACAGTAAGGCGGGAGTCGGATGAGTATCAATTATGCCAATGAGAATACCGCGCCTGAGCAGGCGGTCATGCGCAGCAGTGCGTTGCCGGAGGATTCTGCAGAGGGTTCTCTGCGTCCAAAATCGCTGAGTGAATATATCGGGCAGAGCAAGGTGAAAGAAAATCTGTCCGTGTTTATTCAGGCGGCAAAAATGCGCAACGAGCCTTTGGATCATGTCCTGCTTCACGGCCCCCCGGGACTGGGCAAGACTACGCTGGCTGCGGTAATAGCCAATGAGATGGGCGTACATATGCGCGTGACCTCGGGCCCGACGA
>CAKTGW010000085.1 GCA_934561725.1 uncultured Oscillospiraceae bacterium | reverse complement strand
ACCGCCCGGCTTACCATAGGCAGCAGCTCGCTGCCCTCCGGTATGCTGACGGTAAGCTTGCCCTCACGCTCACCGCGATTTATAGCCAGGATCTGGTGCCCCTGAAGCCGGGGAATGGACTGTTCAAAGTCGTAATACAGGCGATAGACCGAATCCTCCTCCGTGGCGGCCTTGGATACCAGCTTTCCCTGGCGCAGCGTGTGCTCCCGCAGCGCCTTGCGAATGGCCGCATCATCTGAGAGCCATTCAGCGGTAATGTCGTGGGCGCCCTGAATGGCGTCGGCCACAGTCTCCACACCCTTGTCGGGGTCAAGGTAATCCCGGGCGGTCTCTTCCGGTGGGGGGCAATCCTGCGACTGGGCGAAAAGCAGTCTGGCCAGAGGCTCCAGACCCTTTTCACGGGCAACTGTGGCACGGGTGCGGCGCTTCTGCTTATAGGGACGGTAGAGATCCTCTACCTCGGAAAGGGTGGCAGCGCTGTCAATGGCAGCAGCCAGCTCGTCAGTGAGCTTTCCCTGTTCTTCAATAGATTTTTTCACGGCATCCCGGCGCTCGGCCAGGCTGCGCAGATACTGGAGTCGGTCAGCCAGCGCACGGATCATCTGGTCGTCCATTGTGCCGTGCATTTCTTTCCTGTACCGTGCGATGAAGGGGACGGTATTGCCCTCATCCAACAGACGGATCACGTTTTCCACATAGTTCTGCGGCCAGTTCAGCTCCCGGGCGATGATCCCGGCAATGGGGGTTGAATTTTTTACGCTTTCGGACATGTGCCTTCCTCCTTCAGCTCAACGATCCGGGGCGTAACGCCCAGCGCGGGCAGAATATGCTCAAGCAGATCGGCGGTGCGGATCTTCAGTGAGCTGGTATTCATGCATGGATGACAGCCGATATACGGTTCGTCCAGCACTTCGCGGTCAATCACCAGCTGGACGCGGTGCTCCGGATCGTTGATCAGCCCCAGGACAGAGACGGAACCGGGCTGGAGCCCCAGCAGGCGCTGCATGTTTTCCGGAGAGGCAAAGCTCAGGCGGGAGACGCCCAGTGCCTGAGAGAGCTGCCTGGTTTTAAAGACCTTCTGTCCGGGCAGCATCAGCAGATAGAAATCCGTTTCCTGACGGTTGTTCAGAAACAGGTTTTTGCAGATATGAACGTCAAGCAATTGCTCAACGGCAAGGCAGTCATCGATCGTGTCGGCGTGTGTATGGTCTGCGCGCAGATAGTGAATGCCGAGACGGTCCAGAAAGGCGTAGGTATCCATCTCGGCGGCGCTGCGGCCCGCGGCGCTTTCCGGCGCGCCGGTATAGACAGCAGAGTCCAGATTTATGCTCATATGAATTCTCCTTTGCAGGTGTACGGTGAACCATATTTTAGCACAGTGTTGAAAAAAGGAAAAGCGGTAAGGTGTTGTTTTTTTTGACGCAGAATGCTATAATCAGAGAAAAGCTGGATGCTTTGGCAAGACCATTCCGGAAAGGATGAATAATATGAAGGATGTTATTATCACCATCAGCCGGCAGTATGGCTGCGGCGCACGTGAAGTGGGCGAGAAGCTGGCAAAAAAGCTGGGCGTTCCTTATTACGACAAGCATCTGGTGGAGCTGGCGGCACAGCGCAGCGGGCTTACACCGGAATTTATAGAGAAAACGGAGCAGCGCTCCACCGGTGGCGTCTTTTATGGCACCAACACTACAGTGGGGACCATGGGCGGTGTTGTCACCGGCGGGACTTCTCTGGCGGATCAGGTCTATCTGGCTCAGTTCAGCACCATCCGCGAGATCGCGGCCAAGGGCAGCTGCGTGATCGTCGGCCGCTGCGCCGATGCTATTCTGCGCGAGGACTACAGATGCCTGAATATTTTCCTCTATGCCGACCTGCAGAAGCGGGTAGAGCGGGCTATAAAGGTCTACGGCGTGGATCCGGACAAGGCTGAAAAAACCGTGAAGGATACGGATAAGGCCCGCGCAAAGCACTACAAGTATTACAGCGACCTGAAATGGGGCGCGGCCGATAATTATGATATCTCCATGAATATGGCCTCCTTCTCCATAGACGGTGCGGTAGAGATTTTGGCAGATTCCATCAATGCACTGATCAAATAAACAGAATAAAGACCGTATTTGATTCCGGCGCAGCGCAAAGCTGCGCCGGTTTTGTATTTTATCCGGCTGACTCCAACGGAATTCGCAGGGCGTAGACTGTAAAATAGGGATGCGCGCAAAGGAGGAGGCAATGAAAAAATGTATGATCATTCTGGTGCTGTTTCTGCTTGTTTTGTCCGGAAAGGGAGAGGCATTCTGCGCCCAGACGGACTATATGGAGCTGATGCTCTGCGCAGCTCAGGAGGGAGATTGGGAGCGGGGACAGTATGCCCAGTTTGCCAGGGATGAAAAGATCGATGCCGAGGAAAGAACGGAGATAAAGATTGCCTATGAGGATCTGTTCCTGCTGGCCAGGGCGCTGAGCTGGCCTGAGCATGGAACGGCCTGGAAATACTATGTGGGCGAGGTGATCCTGAACCGGACAGCGGATCCCGGATGGCCGGATTCGGTGGCGGAGGTCATTTATCAGCCGGGGGAATGGGGTGACGTACACGGACAGGAATTGTCGGCTCTTCTGCCGGACCGGGAGACTGCGCGCATTGCACAGCGGCTTCTGGAAGGAGAGCGGCTTTTGGGTGATCCCGGAGTGCTGTATGCGGGAACGGCTCTTCAGGGCAGCGGCCTGTGTGCGGCTCTGTATGAAGAGCCGGCGGGCTGGAGCTACTTCTGCTTTGGCGGTTCTTGATGTCATTTACGCAGAGTATTGGGCATTTCGCGCAGAGAATGCGTTGAAAAATTCGTAAAAAACGGCCTTTGCATTCATTTCCTGATTTTGGTAAAATTTAACTGTAATGAATGAGGGGGCTTTTTTATGAGAAAGGTTCTGCCGGCTCAGCCGCAGCGGGCTGTGCGTATTCAGATGCAGAACGGCGCAGGATACGGCGGAGTGTGCTTTAAATGAGCAGAGAGCAGTTTCAAAAGGGCCAGTGCGTCCTGTATGGTGCCAGAGCCGTATGCCGGGTGGCGGAGATCGGAGTTCTGCCCTTCGGAGAAAAATCCAGACTGTACTATACGCTGCGTCCGCTGTTTGAAAACCGTGGAGAGACGATTTATGTACCCATGGAGGGAAATATGCCCATGCGGCATTTGATCGACATTGAGCAGGCGCGCCGGCTCATCTCCGGAGCTGAAGCAACGGAGGAAGAGCAGGTGGATGATCCTGCAGTGCAGAAGTCTATACTTCAAAGTCAGAATTGCGGACGCCTGATGGGCTGTGTGCAGACACTGCGCCAAAAGGAAAACGAACTGCGGCGGAGCAAAAAGTATCTGCATGAGGCGGAGCAGCGGTTCCTTGAGCAGGCGGAAAAGCTGCTCTATGGTGAATTGGCCGCAGTGCTGGAGACAACACCCGAGAACGTCCGGGAACAGGCCGAGGCAGGCTTCCGGACCGGCAATTGAAAAAAGCGGCAGAAGTCATTGTGACTTCTGCCGTTTGGCTTATATGTTGGTGTCCTTATCGACCGAAGGCTCCGGATCAGAAAATGTCTTCCTTGACTTCTTCCGGGGGCAGCTCAAGGAGCTGAGGATTACGGAAGAAATATTTTATATACTTGAAAGCAGTGGCATAATAAAAGCCGTCGCATATGCGCTCGTCCAGTACGGCGCAGAAATCAACATATTTGCGCTCGGTCAGCCGGCCGTCCGGTGTGACTTCACAGGCGCGGCGGCGGGCGCCGAAGGATAAAAACACGGGGAGATTGCCAAAATTATAAATGTGGTGGTATATGGGCGGAATGCCAAGAGAGCCCATATCGGTGATGATCATGGAGCCGTGGAAGGGGCTGGCCTCTACCCAGCTGGCGGGCAGTTTGTCCCAATAGTCCGCCCAGAACAGGGCCTTGACCAGACCGCGGAGCAGGATTCGGGGGACGCGCATAAGGGATGCGGCCAGGTCCTCCATGGCATTCGTGCCGTTATTTGCTTTGATCTCATCAATGCTTGCGTTCATCTTGCGGTAAACGTCAAAAATCGTGTCAGTGGGCTCAAAATGCACCTTGATCGAGGCGTCGGGAGATTCGGTCGTCAGCTCACGCTTGACGGACATGACGACCTGAATGTCGTTTCGGGCGTAAATACGCTGGCCGGAGACAAAACGGTTGATCCCCGGACAGTAGGCCAGAGTGCGGATGTATGCGGCGACAAACAGATGCAGCATGCCCAGCCCTCTGAAGCCCTCGGCACGCTTCTGGCGCAGCCAAGCGTCAATCTCAGTCACTTCCAGTGAATCGGAAAAGCTGTTGCAGGCATCGGAGCGCTCACGCATGAGAAAGGGCATGACCCCGAATACCGGGGCAAGACTGTGGATGCGCCGCCCGTCGCGCCGGTCTCCGATACGTCTGTTATATGTAATATCAGCCATGATGACCTCCTGAATGGATCTTTTTATGTTTTCTTTATGAGATTACTACAACAGTATACATGCAGATTATATTAAAAACAAGCTTGAGTTACGGACTTTTTGCCGGATAGAGCTTTATGCGATAAGATATAGTTATTACAGACAATAATGATGGTTAAATTTATGACAAAATTGATTGTTAATAATTAGGCAACTTTTCCAATTAATAATTATTAATTTTGGTTGAAATATAAATGATTGTGGGTTATAATGGCGCTAAGGGTAAGTTTGGTCTTTTTTGGAATATAAAGGAAAAGTGAAGACACAGCACTGCGCCCGAAATTGAATAATGGGAGGTGTAAGAATGTCTCTTGAAGCAATCCAGACAATAAGCGAGGCCGAGGAACAGGCAAAGACCATACGGGCAGCCGCCGCAGCCGAAGCCAAGCGCATGCTGGGCGAGGCGGAAGCCGCCGGCAAGTCTGCTGTGGAAGCTGCCGGGAAAAAAGCACGGGATGAATTGGCAGAGCTTTCAAAAAAAGCGGATGAAAAGGCTCTGGAGAGCGCAAAATCGCTGGCAGCTGAAAATGATAAGCAGAAGGCTGCGCTCCGCAGCCGGGCAGAGCAGCATATGGACAAGGCTGTCTCACTAATTGTGGAAAGGATCGTGAACAGCTAATGGCAATAGTAAAAATGAAAAAGCTGAGGCTGCTTGCGATCAAGTCACAGAGAGATGACCTTCTCCGCCGGCTGCAGCTTTTGGGCTGCGTACAGGTGGCGGAGCCGGAAAAGGTGGAGGAACCGGTTGTGCTCAGCCGCGAGAGCGGCAATATTGCAGAATGCAGGGAGGACCACCGTGAGCTGGTCAATGCTCTGGGACTTCTGGACCGCTATGCCTCAGTGAAGGACGGTATGTTCGCACCGCGCCCCGCGGTGCAGTGCGGCGCACTGATGGACGACTCCGGCGAGGGAGAGCAGCTCGCCCTTGCACGGAAAATTATTGAGCTGGATGGCAGGATCAAGCGCCTGGCGATCCAGGAGGCGGATAAGCAGAACGCGATCGAGGCACTGTCCCCGTGGCTGAGTCTGGATCTGCCGCTGGATTATAAGGGAACAAAAAATACCGGCGCCTTCTTTGGAAGTGTGCCCGCGGCGGTTGACCTGACACAGATGAAAAACGAGCTTGCGGAGGCATGCCCGTGCAGCGAGCTCTATGAGATCT
>CAKTGW010000084.1 GCA_934561725.1 uncultured Oscillospiraceae bacterium | reverse complement strand
CCAATCCTGCTTAGCAGATGCCGATTTTGTAGTTTTCTCAAATTACTGTCTTATCGGCACACGGCTAAAGGCCGCCGTTTTTTGATATGTGCCGTTTCTGTGCCGTCTGCGATCCAAAGAGAAAATTATAAAGAAATATTAAACAATTCGGGAACTTTTTTTCTCCTTCTGCGTCTTAGAATTAAACTGGAATGTCCGCCGGATGGAGGCGGAGCATTTCTCTTCTATCCAATTACTAGGAGGATCTGATATGTCCGAAGTCACTGAACGTCCGGTTCCGGGCGCGGGTCTGGCCAAGCCCCAGAAAAAACGTAATAAAAAGCTTATAAAACGTACGATCGGCATAGCTGTGCTTGTGGCTGTTGTTGGCGGAATAGGCTTTGGCCTGTACTCGCTGTTCCACGAGGACGCCGGCTCACAGGAAATTATGACAGGTGAGGTCACGCGCGGTTCAATCGAGAGTACGGTGACTGGAAGCGGTACGGCAATTCCCCTGAAGAGCGAGACGATCACCCTGTCCGGCAGCGGAACCGTTACGGAAGTGTATGTTTCTGACGGCGATTTTGTCAATGAGGGAGATCCGCTCTATTCCATTGACAGCAAGGATGCCCGCACGGCGGTGGATGATGCAAAAAGCACTTTGGAGAACTATCAGAAGCAGCTGAAGGCAATCTATGATTCCTATGCTGATCTGACGGTTACGGCGCCTTTTGCCGGAAAGCTGCTTGAGACCGCAGATATTCAGGTCGGCGATGATGTGGGCAGTGGTACACAGCTTTGCAAGCTGGTGGACGACAAGACTCTTAAGCTGGAGCTTTATTTCAGCTACGCATATGAAAACGAGATCACCGTGGGTAAGACGGCTGAGGTCTCCATCCCCGCAACGATGGATGTACGCAGCGGAACTGTTGAGAAGGTCAATTTTGTAAACCGTATTTCTCCGGAGGGCTCCCGACTGTTTTCGGCCGTAATTTCTGTACAGAACCCCGGAACCCTGAGCGCGGATATGGGTGCAACCGCCACGCTGACAACTTCGGGCGGGGAGAAGATCTTTCCCTATGAGGCCGGCAAGCTGGCTTATAACCGGACTGCCGATGTAGTGGCAAAGACTTCCGGTAAGGCAACCAGTGTCAACCTGCTGAATTACAATGACGTTTCTGCCGGACAGGTGCTGCTGCATCTCAGTGCTGAGGAAGACGACGATGAGCGCATTGCATCCCTGGAAAATTCTATCTCCGATGCCGAAGAAGCACTGCAGAAGGCAGAGAAGAATCTGGCAAATTTCAATGCTGTTGCACCCATGAGCGGTACGGTGCAGTCGTGCAGCCTGAACGTGGGCGATGAGGTAGAGAATGGCCGGGTGGCTGTTTCTATCGCAGATACAACAGTCATGTCTGTTGAGGCAAAAGTGGATTCCATGAATGTCGGCAATGTGAAGCCGGGCATGTACTGCGATGTGGTCCAGTGGGGACGTGACGGTGAAATGCACTACAGCGGCGTGGTCGAATCTGTAAGCCTTGAGGCGAAAAATGAAAATGGCTATGCTTATTTCCCGGCGGTGATCAAGGTAGACAATCCGGACGGCACCATGATGTCCGGTATGTATGTTGATTATTCCCTGGTGGCCTCCCAGTCCGAGGATTGCCTGATCGTACCGGTCCAGGCAGTGCGCTATACGGCGGACGGACAGGCGTGCCTGCTGGTACAGACAGATGAAACACCGGAAAACGCTTTGGATCCGGAGAGCACCGGACTGGATATTCCCAAGGGCTTTGTTCCTGTGGCTGTTACCGTTGGACTCAGCGACAATTTCAATGCTGAGATCACCTCCGGTGTAAATGAATATGATGTGGTCTTTACACAGTACATATCTTCCGGCGGAAACTCCTACAGCGGCATGATGATCGGGTAATGCTATGAAGCTCATAGAAGTAAAAAATGTTTGGAAAATCTATAACGAAGGCATGGAGAATGAAGTCCGTGCATTGATGGATGTGGACCTGACCATTGACCGCGGTGAGTTTGTGGCGATCATCGGTGCATCAGGATCGGGAAAATCCACGCTGATGAACATTCTGGGCTGTCTGGATATCCCGACCTACGGCGAGTATTACCTGGACGGCAAGCTAGTCAGCGAAATGACGGACGGCCAGCTCTCCAAGATCCGCAATCTTGAGGTCGGCTTCATTTTCCAGGGCTACAATCTGATCCCGGCGTTGACGGCTCTGGAAAATGTGGAGCTGCCGCTGGTCTACCAGGGTGTCCATGGCGCAAAGAGACATGAGCTGGCCATGCAGGCACTTGAAAAGGTTGGGCTGGCCGAGCGGTGTGAACATCACCCCTATGAGATGTCCGGCGGACAGCAGCAGCGTGTGACCATCGCGCGTGCGATTTCCACAGGAGCGCCGATCATCATGGCCGACGAGCCGACCGGCGCTCTGGATTCGAAAACCGGTAAGCATGTGCTGGAGATCCTTCATGGCCTGCATGAAGATGGTACGACGATCATTCTGATCACGCATGACAACAAGATCGCCGCCACAGCCGAACGTATCGTGCGCATCTCAGACGGACAGATCGTGCAGGACTGCCCGAGAGAGGAGGCAGAGCTTTGAATATTATGCAGTCGTTCAGGATGGCCGTCAAATCCATCACGGACAACAAGGCTCGCAGCATACTCACCATGTTGGGCATTATCATCGGCGTCGCCGCTGTGATCATCATGGTCTCTGTCGTGCAGGGCTCGACAAAGTGGCAGCGTGAGTATTACGAAAAAATGGGTACCAACAAAATATCCGTATATGCCTGGTCATACCGCGGTGTGGATATTTCAGAGGATCTCTATGAGTACTGCCTGGGGCTGGATGACCTGGTCATGGGCGTCACGCCGAATATTCAGGTGTGGAGCGACGGCGGCGTCAAGTAAAAGACGGCGACCACAGCGAATATGGACTCCCAATGCTCCATTTATCTTGGCAGCGACCAGTTTTCCATCTGCAATAACTTTACTCTGGAGCAGGGACGCGACCTGTCTTATCTGGATATAAAGAAGTATAATCAGGTCGTTGTGCTGGGCTCCGGCATCCGGGATTATCTTTTTGGCGCTCGGAATCCGTTGGGTGAAACTGTTACGATCAGCGGAACACCGTTTACGGTGGTCGGTGTCTATAAGGCCAAGGATCCGCAGAAGGACAGCTCCAGTTATTCTATGGATAATATGGTGGTCGTGCCCTATACCATGAATCAGATGCTTAATAACAGCACATCGATTGAGGACTTTTCTGTCAAGGCGGCTGGATCGCAGCAGGCCAATGAGGCGGCAACGCTGATACAGGGCTTTTTGTCGGGTCTGATCAATCAGGACAACGGCTATTTCTATGTCCAGTCAGAAAACCAGTATATAGACGATAACAATCAGGAAGCCAAGGTGATGAGCTATGTCGTGGGCGGCATTGCCGGAATCTCCCTTCTGGTTGGCGGCATTGGTATTATGAATATCATGCTGGTCACAGTTACGGAGCGTACTCGAGAAATCGGTATTCGTAAAGCGATCGGCGGCTCACGCAGATCGATCGTACTGCAATTTCTGATCGAGGCGGCGGTCGTATGCTGCTGCGGCGGCATTATTGGTGTGCTGATCGGCTATTTGGGTACGATCGTGGCCGGAAAACTGCTGCTGGATCTGTTTTTGCTCCCATCCATGGGAATGACATTGGCAGCGGTTGGCTTTTCAGTAGTACTTGGAATTATTTTTGGCATGTATCCGGCTATCAAGGCTTCCGGACTGCAGCCGGTCGAAGCTTTGAGAGCAGATTAGGAGAGTGGTAAGAGTGAAAAAGATTATTCTTTGGGCACTGGTCCTGAGCATATGCCTGGGACTGTATGTTCCCGCCGCAGCGGCATATACATCTTTTTCGGATGTAACGGATGAAACAACGCAGCTGAATGTGGATGTGCTGCGCATGCTGGGGGCAGTGCAGGGCGACGGAACGGGAAATTTCCGTCCCAACGATAAGCTGACCCGCGCACAGTTCTGTAAAATGGCTGTGATCGTTTTGGGCAGAGGTGATGAGGAGTATATCTACCGCAACCGGACGATTTTCCCAGATGTGCGCTCAAATCACTGGGCCCGCGGATATATCAATCTGGCAGTAACGGCAGAGGAAAAGATCATCATCGGCAACGGTGACGGTACCTTCCGCCCGGATAATCAGATCACCTACGCACAGGCTGTTACCATGCTGATGCGTATGCTTGGCTATACGGACGCAGATGCAGGTATGCTCTGGCCCCAGGGCTATATGGAGCTGGCGGCGGACTGTGGATTGACGGAGGGACTGACTCTTTCCAACGGCACTGCACTGAACCGCGCGCAGGCAGCCCAGCTTTTCTGCAATCTGCTGGCGGCAGATCAGAAGGAAGGCGGAGAGTATGTGTCCAGACTGGGTACCGTATCCCGTGATACGGTGGTTATGTCTGACAATGCCACATCTGATGATGGCAAGGACGGCGCTATTTCTACATCCGCAGGAAACTATCTGCCCAAAAAGGATTTTGTCCCGGCGTCGTTCATCGGCCGCAGAGGGTTGCTGGTAACGGATAAGGACGGCTATGCAGTTACCTTTATTCCGGACAGCAGCAAGATGGTCAGCATTGTTGCGGCGTCTGCCCAGGCCGGCTGGATCCGTGATAACGGCGGCAAGGTCTATAATATCAACAGTGATGTAGATGCCTATACGACCGAAGAGAAGAGCACCTACAGCAAGCTTTGGATGGATATCACTGCCGGTACCCGTGTGAATCTGTATTTCACAGCCGCCGGAAAGATCAACGGTGTATTCATCAATACGACCAGTGCTGAGGAGGCGGCTGTTGCCCTTACGGGAGGCGGCGTCAGCCAGTTTGCCTCACTGTTGGGTGGAGAGCGGAATTATACGATCTATAAAAACGGGGTGAAGGCAACCGCATCGGATATCAAGCAGTATGATGTTGCTACATATGATGCCGGAAGCCGGATCCTTTATGTGTCCGATACACGGATCTCCGGTGTATATGAAAATGCATCACCCAATACGGAATATCCCACGACTGTGACAATGATGGGCAAGGAGTTCAAGGTGCTGGACTGCGCAGTGGACATGCTGCGGAAATTCAAGGTTGGCGACAGTGTCACCTTCCTGCTGACCAATGATTTGCAGGTAGCCGGCGCTGTAACCGGAAGCTCGGCCCGCTCTAATGCAGTTGGTATCGTCACCAAGTGCAGCACAGGCAGTGCTGAGGTCGAATTGTTTATGGGTATCACCGTTTCCGGTGAGGTCCGGCTCAGTGAGGACCGTGCCAATGAGCTGATGGGGCAGCTGGTGACAGTAAATTCCAGCGGAGCAGGTAAGCTCAGCATCACCAAGCTCAGCGGCAGCAGCGCCGCCGGGAACTTCAATGTCCGTGCACTGACTGTTGGCGGTACTGCGGTCAGCCCGGCACTCAAGGTGTTCGAAAAGGCAGGCAGCAGCGTAATGCTGGAGCTTGATCCGGATGACATCCTGCTGGATACGATCCCGGCATCCAAAATTGCGTATCTGAGCAAGGACTATGCAGGCCGCGCAAATATCATCGTGCTGAATGATGTGACAGGTGATCTGTACACCTATGGTAAGGCGACTGTTGACCGCCGTATGAC
>CAKTGW010000083.1 GCA_934561725.1 uncultured Oscillospiraceae bacterium | reverse complement strand
GCGGGCGTAGCTCATCCGGTAGAGCGCCACCTTGCCAAGGTGGAGGTAGCGAGTTCGAGCCTCGTCGCCCGCTCCAATAAAAATAGCACGACATATGTCGTGCTATTTTTATTGGAGCTGATTACAAGCAGGACCTTCTACTGAAGATCCTGCTTTTTATGCTTTACGATGAAGATCCGTCCATGTATCTGCCGGAGCGGGAAAATTTATGAAAGTTAAGGGCTGCACCGCTTCTGCTGACCGCCGTTTTGCGGTCTTGCACTATGAGCTTCAGAGGGCAGGCGGCTTATTCCGTGCGGCATCCAGAAAAAGCACGGTCAAGCCGATATAGCAGACGAGAGCCAATGCGGTGAAAGACAGCAGTATGATGAGGGCCAGCCGCAGGGCACGGTTTTGTTTTATCAGCCTCGCAGCTGCAAACAGACCGGCAAGGGACAGCACCAGCAGAAGTACGGCATTTCCAAACGTCATAGGGACGTCTCCTTTTTATAGAGTGTATCTACAAGCCGAAGTTCATCAATGATATCAGTGAACCAGTGGAGTTCATCAAGGAACTTTCTGCGCAGAGTCTCCGTGTTCACATTGCTGCGGCCCAGCTCAAAGAAATCGCGTCCGGTTTTTATGGCTATGTGCAGCTTGCCGCCGCGCAGAAAGCCCATATACACCTCACCGCCGCTGCGGCCTGATGCGGCGAGAATATACTCCATCATGTGTGGCGTGAGAATATAATATGCCTCCTGAGCCGTTTCCGCATTGACAATAAAATGCTCGTTAAAAGCAGGGTTTTCCATTTCAATACGAGTGCTTTTGCACTGCTTGCGCAGAGCCTTTGTGTTTGCGGAGAGATGTACCTCACCGGAAAGCTCTTTGCCAAAGTCACAGATGAGCCATTGTCCCCGAAAGACCTCCTGCTCATTGTCCTTCCACATCTGTGTTTCCTCATCATAGTACGATTCCACATGATAGAGTTCAATATCACTCAGTTCAATGGGCAGCCCTTTGTATTCGGCCTTGAGATAGTCACTGCCGCCAACCTTATCGTAGGTGAAAGGAAAGCACATATGGGCGCTCCCCAGAGCTGAGTCGGGGATATGCCCGAAGGGCGCGTAGTCTACCGTATCGAATACTTCGTTCAGTACGCCGCTGATGATGTTATCACCGAGCAGCACTTTGATGGCCCGCTCATGTGTGGACAGCAGATATCCGCCGATCAGCGCAAAAACAAGGAACAGCAATGTAAGGGGGAGCAATCCAAACATAAGGGACAGGATCATTACAGCGCCGCTGCCATAGGTCAGGATCTTGCCGAATGCGGCCTTGCTGCGGTGACTGCGGAGCTGTGCTTCCAGCTGTGTGTTTGTCATTTTTTGCTTTTCTTCCATATTAGCCTCCTGTGTTTCAAAATGCCATATCAATATCCCTGCTTTTTGCCTCATCCGCCGCAAAAAACGCCTTGGGTGTACGACCGCCGGCCAGCAGCTTTGCCGGAAACATGGAGATAGCTGTGTTATAGGCAGCAACACTGGTGTTGTACAGCCGCCGTGCGGCCTGCAAATGCTCCTCTGCATCACGGATCCCACGCTGGAGCTCCGTAAAGACGGTACTGGAGCGCAGTTCCGGATAGTCTTCTGCAACGGCAAAAAATTTTCCGCTGAGATTGTCCATCTGCTGCTGGGCTGTATTCAGCTCCTCAACCTTCATGCCTTGGCGGAGTTCAATAACTCTGGAAAAAAGCTCATTTTCATGAGACATATATCCTCTGGCTGTATCCAGCATTTTTGTAAGCATATCATAGCGTTTGGTCAGCGCGATCTCCACGCCGGAACGCCCTTCTTCTACGCGGATTTCGCTTTTTTTGAAGCTGTTGATCGTGTGGATGCACCAGACGATGCTCAAAACGATAATGATCAGAGCAACAATCATTTTATATTTCCTTTCTTTGTTCAGTTGTTGGGCTCCGTATTCTGCAGAAGCAGATCGAGGACTCTCTTCATCTTTTGCAGCTCAGCTGTGTAGCTTCTGCGTACTGCGGCGGGATCGCATAGCTCTGTATTGTCAGGAATTGCGGCAAATTTATAGTTGGTTTCCAGAGCTATGGAGAGAATGGATCCATTCCAGTACAGACCGCGTACCTTCCCGTTCATGTGCTGTGCTACTTGCCTCAGTGCATTTGCGAGGGGCTCATGTACGGCTGAAAGATGGACGGGACCGGAAGAGGAGGGTGCTGTTATGCAGCGAATGACCAGCCCTTTGAATACCGGCTTGCTTAGAGTTTTCCGGCCGTCACGGATATTTCCGCTTTCATAAAGATGATTCAAATATACATTGGCTGCGGAAAAGTTGAGCCCATGATATATACCCTCACGAAAATGCTCAATAGTGCATTCCTCCCATTGCAGCTCCGGCAGATGAAATGCCATCATACATGCCGGGTCAATGCTCAGCTCAGCGCTGTGCAGTTCAGGGCCAAAGGTATTTTCCAGTTCTGTGTTAAAATAATCGCCAAGCTGTTCTTCCAGCAAAAGCTTCAGCTTTCTCTGGGCACTGGTGTCGAAAAACAGTATACAGCAGATCCCGCCGAAGAACAGCACGGCAACAAGGATCGATTTCAACAGGGCATTTTGTACTGCAAAAAAGGCAATAATGCCCCCAACTATGCCAGAGATCCCTATAATAAAGCAGAGAGTGGACAGCTCCTGGTAGCGGGACAGCCGTTTTGCAAGCTCTATATCGATCAATTTGTCAATGGAGTCAGAGCAGGCGCTCTGCACTTTTTTGTTCATAGATGCACTCACTTTCTGTTCATACCGGCAGCTCAGTTGTCCGGTTCAGGCGGCGTGACAGAGGAGAGCTCCGGCTGAAAAATATATCCAGGATCCCAAAGCCATATGAGCTCTGTGCTGCTGCCATCGCTGTGCAGGAAGAGGATCGTTACATCGCTGTTTCCATCCCCATTCAGATCATCAAAGGAAACAGCTGAGAACGCTGCCTTAGCGTCTGGAAACGACATGGGGTAGGGAATGCTGTCTACAAGCTCCTGCGTCTCCTGATCCAGATATAAGGCGGCACTGTCCGCCCCGATGACAATCAGTACATCCATGCCGTTACCATTGCGAACGAGTCTGCCGCCGGCGGAAACAATGCCGGTCGTGCGCCAGTCCGCACCTGCGGACTGTTCCTCACCGCAGCCGGCAGCGGAGCAGAGTACTGCGGCCAGCAGCAGGGCAAGAGCTCTTTTCAAAATGTTCAGTCTGCGGATCATTCGTCAACCCGTATGTAGCTGTCGCGGCTGTCACCCCAATAGAGGAGACCGCCATCAAGCAGCTCAATCCGATATACCGGGCCATCGAGAAACTCAGATACGGCGTAGCAGATGTTTTCATCCGTATCAGAGGTTTGAATAGAGCCGTAGTCCTCCCAGCTTCTCTCGGTGTCGCCCGGTTGGAAGCTGAAAAGCTCCCATTCGCCTTGCGTGTCGATGAGAAGGTGACTGCCGGTTTCCTGATCGCCGTCCAGATACCAGTCGCCTGCAAGGGCAGGAAGGTCGATTTCTATTTTGGCGCGGTCAAAATATCCATAGGAGGCGGTATAGAGCCGGTCGTCCTCCAGCGCAACTACGCAGCCGGAGCCGTCTGCGTCATCATAGGCATAGACGGACGACCACTCTGCTTCGTAGCGGAGCGTTCCGGAGGCAGCAAGCTCCTGATCGCGGTAGAGCTGCCAGTTGCCCTCAGAGTCGATCTCCATGTAG
Source organism: uncultured Oscillospiraceae bacterium (assembly GCA_934561725.1). GTDB lineage: Bacteria > Bacillota > Clostridia > Oscillospirales > Oscillospiraceae > Heteroscillospira. Next base: position 1,997 of record CAKTGW010000083.1, on the reverse strand, counting down.
TCGTAGTCGTACCGTGGCTCGCAGATCCATAGCCCCTCGTATGGGCTGAGGTCAGACTTGGCGTCACTGTCGCCGGATTCCAGACTTTCGGCAATAAGCCGGTCATATTTCTCACTGTCATAGGCAGTGTCCATAAACAGGCGATAGCCGGTACCCGGCGGGGCGAAGATCAAATAGTCGCCGTCGTCAGGGAAGATCGCGCCGGGCTCCGCGTCCGGGTAGATCGGCTCGTCGTTCTCGCCGTAGAATTGGACATCAAAGCCCACAGTGTCCAGCTCTTCTCTGGTGTACTCGCCCAGATCGATCTCTGCACTGTCGCCATCATACAGGATCGTATCGATACGGGCGGGTCCCCAATTTTCATCAGAGTCCAGACTGATCCGGACATCCGCGATCGGATAGGTCGTTCGATTGACAACGGTGATGTGCATGGGATATTTTTTTGTTCCGCAGGCGCTCAATGCAAGGAAAAGCGCTGCGGCCAGTACAAACAGTAAGTATTTCTTCCAATTCGTCCTCATGATTTTCCTCCCTTGTCTGCCCGGATAATTTGAAGAGAGACATTCAAAGCCGTAGACTCTCCATCACCCGGGAAATGGCAAAAAAATTCCACCGTACAAATATTGTACAGTGGCTCAGAGAAGATAACTATTAACCAAAGGTTAGAAAAAATTTTATTCCAGCATGATCAGGGCGCCGCCAAGAGGCGGGAGAAACAGGCGGTTTTTGATTTCTGCACCGGTGAAAAGGTCAATACCGCACAGCGGAAGCTGCTTTTCTAAGAAGCTGCGGTTTACGACGGCAACACAGCTTTGCACCTGATCCCAGCGGCGGCAGATAAAGACATCCGTATCCGGGTTCTCATATTGGAAGCTGCCGTCCTTTAATACGGGATGACTGTGGTAAACAGCGCCCAGACGGCGGTAATAGTCCATCAGCTCGCGGTTTTCCCTGCCCCATGGATATGGAGCGCGGTTATACGGATCTGCCCAGCCCTGCAATCCTGCCTCATCGCCGTAATAGATGCAGGGTACGCCGGGACAGGCAAATTGAAGAAGTGCGGCCAGCTTCAGACGGCTGACGCCAAGGGAATACTGTTCTGGTGACAGAGTAAATTGGGCGCATTCTGCATCGTTGGGCGGCGCCTGCGCCCCACTCAGAACGGTGATCGCCCGGGGACGGTCATGACTGCCGATTAGATTCAATGCAGCGTATTGAGCCTCCGGGGGATAGTTCTCAGCGATGGAATCCAGTCTCCGGGCGAGTGCAGCGGAATCGATCGAGCCAAGGAGAAAGGCGGATACGGCATCAAGAAAGGGGTAGTGCATCGTGCAGTCCAGCTCCTGCCCCAACAGGTAACGGCGCGGTTGACCATAGCTGTACTTGCGGCTGGCGTCCTCCCAGACCTCTCCGAGCAGAAGAGCATCAGCCTTTTCGGCACGGACGGCGGATCTAAGATCGGCAATAAAGCTGTCGGGCAACTCATCTGCCACATCCAGCCGCCAGCCATCTGCACCCAGACGCAGCCAATGACGGATAACGCCCAGAATAAAGCTCTTATAGCCAGGCTCTTCTTCGTTCACATTCGGCAGATCACCCACGCCCCACCAGCACTCATAGTCATCCGGCCAATGGCGGAAACGATACCAGCTCCGGTATGGAGAATCCGGATCGGAACAGGCTCCGCCGCCGTAATTACCATAGAGGTCAAAATAGCGGCTGTCCGCTCCGGTATGGCTGAATACGCCGTCCAGAATAATACGGATACCCAGTGCGTGCGCATCCCGGCAAAGTGTGCGGAATATCTCCTCGTTGCCAAGGAGAGGATCGATCTGCATATAGTCGGCCGTGTCATAGCGGTGGTTACTGGCAGCTCTGAAGATCGGATTCAGATAAAGTGCACCCACACCCAATGTCTTCAGCTCGGGAAGCTTTTGACAGATACCGCTGAGCGTACCGCCGAAGAAATCCCACCGGGTGACCAGACCGTGGAGATC
>CAKTGW010000082.1 GCA_934561725.1 uncultured Oscillospiraceae bacterium | reverse complement strand
CCTTTGGTTACTGCGATTCCGCTTGGGCAGATGCTGTAAGCGCTCAGGCCCACAAGCTCCAGCATACCTCCAATCTTTACTATACCGGTCCCTGCGCCGAGTTGGCCAAAATGCTCTGCCAGCGTACCGGCATGAGCAAGGTCTTTTTCGGCAACAGCGGCGCCGAGGCCAATGAGGGTGCCATCAAGGCCGCCCGGCGATACAGCTTTCTGAAGTACGGTGAAGGCCGCAGTACGATCATTACGCTGAAAAACAGCTTCCACGGCCGCACGATCACGACTCTTTCCGCCACCGGTCAGGATGTGTTCCATACGGAATTCGGCCCATTTACCGAAGGCTTTGTCTACTGCACGCCGGACGATCTGGACGAGCTCCGCCGTCTGACTGAAGAGAATGCCTGCTGCGGCATCATGCTGGAGACGATCCAGGGCGAGGGAGGCATTCATGTTCTCTCTGATGAATTTGTCAAGGGCGTGGAAGCTCTCTGCCGCGAAAAGGATCTCTGTATGATCGTTGACGAAGTACAGACCGGCAACGGCCGCACCGGCAAGCTCTACAGCTATATGCATTACGGCGTACAGCCTGATATCGTCACCACGGCAAAGGGTCTGGCAGGCGGTCTGCCTCTGGGCGCTGTAATGCTCTCCGAGCGGGTGCAGCATGTATTCTCTCCCGGCAGCCACGGTTCCACCTTTGGCGGAAATCCCGTCTGCTGTGCCGGCGCTGTAAGCATACTCAGCCGTATTGATGATGAACTAATGGCCGGCGTGCTGCGCAAATCCAAATATATTGGCGATACCCTCACCGGTGCCCCCGGTGTGAAAAGCATTACAGGCCGCGGTCTGATGCTGGGTATCGAAAGTGAAAAGCCCGCCAAGGACGTTATTGCCCAGTGCATGGAACGCGGTGTGCTTGCGCTCAGCGCAAAAACAAAAGTACGGCTTCTGCCGCCTCTGAACATCTCTGACGGCGAGCTGGAGCAGGCAATCCAAATTTTGAAAGAGGTGCTTAGTAAATGAAACATCTTCTGAAGCTCATGGATCTCTCTCCCAAGGAGATCGCAGAAATTCTGAATCTGGCCGATCAGCTCAAGTATGAGAAGAAAAACGGCATCAAGCATCACTATCTTGAGGGGAAAACTCTGGGTATGATCTTCCAGAAGTCCTCTACCCGCACCAGAGTCTCCTTTGAGGCCGGCATGTATCAGCTGGGCGGTGACGCCCTGTTCCTCTCCTCCAAGGATCTGCAGATCGGACGCGGTGAGCCTGTGGAAGATACCGCCCGGGTACTGAGCCGCTATCTGGACGGCATTATGATCCGCACCTTTGATCAGGCCGAGGTTGAAATGCTGGCCAACTGCGGTACGATCCCTGTGATCAACGGCCTGACTGACTATTGCCATCCCTGCCAGGTACTGGCAGACCTGATGACCATCCGCGAGTATAAGGGCAGCTTCAACGGCCGCAAGCTCTGCTACATCGGCGACGGCAACAATATGGCAAACTCTCTGATCGTCGGCGGTATCAAAATGGGTATGGCCGTTTCCATCGGCTGTCCGGACAGCTATCAGCCCGACGCCGAGATCATGGCCTGGGCCAAGGAAAACGGCGACTTCACCTGCACCAGTGATATTCTCGCCGCAGCCGCTGATGCTGATGCCGTTTATACAGACGTATGGGCTTCCATGGGTCAGGAGGGCGAGGCCGAAAAGCGCCGCGCCGTGTTTACCGGCTATCAGATCAACGATGCCGTTATGGCCGCCGCAAAGAGCGACGCCATTGTGCTTCACTGCCTGCCCGCCCATCGCGAGGAAGAGATCACCGCCAAGGTGTTTGAAGCCCATGCAGACGAGATCTTCAACGAAGCAGAAAACCGGCTCCATGCACAGAAGGCAGTTCTTGTAAAGCTGCTCGGTGGGAAGGGGTAAACCGCTATGAAGAAGGCCTATCTTGTTCTCAGTAACGGAAACGTATTTGAAGGTGAGCGCTTTGGTGCCGATATTGACAGCACCAGTGAGCTGGTGTTCACCACCAATATGTGCGGATATATTGAAACACTGACCGATCCCAGCTATTATGGTCAGATCGTTCTGCAGACCTATCCCCTCATCGGCAACTATGGAATTATTGATGATGATTTTGAGGGCGAGTGTGCCGTTCGCGGTTATGTTGTGAGGGAGTTCTGTGAAACTCCCTCCAACTTCCGTTCTCAGCGCACTCTGGATGCTTTTCTCAAGGAAAAGGGCGTCCCCGGCATCTGCGGCGTAGACACCCGTGAGATCACACGGGTCATCCGCGAATCCGGCGTTATGAATGCCAGGATCTGCTCGGAGATCCCCGCAGATCTGGAAAACATCCGGCTTTACACCGTCAGCGATGCCGTCAAAAGCGTCAGCCGTTCCGAGCGCCAGGTTTTCCCCGCTGTCGGTGAGAGCCGCTTCAAGGTTGCTTTGATCGATTACGGCGCTAAAAACAACATAACACGCGAGTTGCAAAGACGCGGCTGTGATGTGACCATCTATCCATACGATATCTCAATGGACGAGATACTCGCCTCTGGGTGTGACGGCATTATGCTGTCCAACGGCCCCGGCGATCCGGCCGAAAACACCGGATGCATAGAGGAGCTGAAAAAAGCAATCGGCAAAAAACCGATTTTCGGCATTTGTCTTGGGCATCAGCTGCTGGCTCTGGCCAACGGCGGAAAAACGATCAAGCTCAAATACGGTCATCGCGGCGCCAACCAGCCCGTGCGTGAGGTAGACGGCACCCGCACTTATATCACAAGCCAGAACCATGGCTACGCTGTTGTCTCTGAATCTCTGGATGGCATTGGCCATCTCAGCTTTGTAAATGCGAACGATAACACCTGTGAGGGCATGGATTATCCGGATAAAATGGCCTTTTCCGTGCAGTTCCACCCGGAAGCCTGCGCCGGGCCCAAGGATACAGCCTTCCTGTTCGACAGATTCATTGCACTTATGGAGGTGAATGCAAATGCCGCTCGATAAAAACATTAAAAAGGTCATGGTCATCGGCTCCGGTCCTATTGTGATCGGTCAGGCCGCTGAGTTTGACTACGCCGGAGCACAGGCCTGCCGCGTTCTGAAAAAGGCCGGCGTAAATGTTGTACTGGTCAACTCTAACCCTGCAACGATCATGACAGATAAGGCTCTTGCCGATGAGATCTATCTTGAGCCGCTCACTGTCCCTACGATCAAGCGGATCATCGAAAAAGAAAAGCCGGACAGTCTCCTGGCCGGTCTTGGCGGTCAGACAGGCCTTACCCTGGCCATGCAGCTGAGCAAGGAAGGCTATCTGGATAAAATGGGCGTGCGCCTTCTCGGCACGGATGCCGAGGCCATCGACAAAGCCGAGGACCGCCAGATGTTCAAGGACACAATGGCCGCTATCGGACAGCCCACTATTCCCTCCGACATTGCCAATGATGAGGAGACGGCTCTGCGTATTGCCGAGCAGATCGGCTATCCTGTCATCGTGCGTCCGGCCTTTACTCTGGGCGGTGCCGGCGGCGGTGTGGCCTATAACGCCGATGAATTAAAAATTATTGCACATACCGGCCTGGATCTGAGCCCGATCACCCAGATTCTCGTTGAGCGCTATATCTTTGGCTGGAAGGAAATCGAATTTGAAACCATGCGCGACAGCGTTGGCAATGTGATCGCTGTCTGCTCCATGGAGAACTTCGATCCCGTAGGCGTTCATACCGGTGACAGCATCGTTGTGGCACCCACGCAGACGCTTTCGGATAAGGAATTCCAGATGCTGCGCTCCGCCTCTTTGAATATTATCTCTGCCCTGGGTATTGTAGGCGGCTGCAACTGCCAGTTTGCACTGGATCCGGTCAGCTTCCAGTACGCGGTCATTGAAGTAAACCCCCGTGTCTCCCGCTCCTCCGCACTGGCAAGTAAGGCAACCGGTTATCCCATTGCCAAGGTCTCCACTCTGATTGCTCTGGGCTATACGCTGGATGAGATCAAAAACGAGATTACCGGCAAGACCTGCGCCTGCTTTGAGCCCGCACTGGACTATGTAGTCGTAAAAATGCCCAAGTGGCCCTTTGACAAATTTTATGGTGCAAGCCACAAGCTCGGCACACAAATGAAAGCAACCGGCGAGGTCATGGCTATCGCCCCCAATTTTGAAATGGCTCTGATGAAGGCTGTCCGCGGTGCGGAGATCGGTCTGGATACTCTGAACTATCAGAATCCCGATGAGAGCCCCATCCGCGACCGGCTGCACAATGTGGATGACCGCCGGCTGTTCACGATCTTTGAGGCGATCAAAGCCGGTGTTGACCTTGAGGAGATCTATGAGATCACCCGTATTGACCGCTGGTTCCTGCACAAGCTTGAGAACCTGGCCCGCATTGAGGCAGAAATGGCCGCAGCAGGCAGCATGGACGATACCCTTTATCTGCGCGCAAAAAAGCTGGGCTATCCCGACGCCGCCATCCGCCGGATTTCCGGTCTGACAGAGCTCCCCCATCGCAGCGCCGTCTACAAAATGGTGGATACCTGCGGTGCAGAATTTGACGCTGAGACACCCTATTTCTACTCCAGCTATGACAGCACCTGCGAAGCCCGGGGCTTTAAAAACACCGGCCGGGACAAGATCATTGTTCTTGGCAGCGGACCTATCCGCATCGGCCAGGGCATTGAGTTTGACTACTCCTCCGTCCACTGCGTCTGGACCCTGAAGGATATGGGGTATGAGGTTGCCATAATCAATAACAATCCGGAGACTGTCTCCACTGACTACGACACAGCCGACCGTCTGTACTTTGAGCCGCTCTGCCCCGAGGATGTCATGAACATCATTGAGGTCGAAAAGCCCGTCGGCGTTGTGGTGGCCTTCGGCGGCCAAACCGCTATCAAACTCACCAAGTTTCTGGACGACCACGGCATTGCCATTCTCGGTACCAGCGCGGAGGGCATTGATATTGCCGAGGACCGCGAACGCTTTGACGCTCTTCTGGAGACACTCGGCATCCGCCGCCCCTCCGGCCACGGTGTGCGCACTGTTGACGAAGCCCTGGCTGCCGCTCAGGAACTGGGCTACCCTGTTCTTCTCCGCCCCAGTTATGTTATCGGCGGTCAAAATATGCAGATCGTCTATACAGACGATGAGGTCATCACTTACATGCGCCGCATTCTGGAAAAGAAAGAGGATAACTCTGTTCTTATAGATAAGTATATGATGGGTACAGAACTGGAGGTAGACGTTATTGCCGACGGCACTGATGTCCTGATTCCCGGCATCATGCAGCATATTGAGCGCGCCGGCATCCACAGCGGTGACTCTATCGCCGTTTATCCTCCTTACAGCCTTACTGATAAAATGCTCGATACGATCGTCCAGTCCTCCGAAAAGCTGGCGCTGGCGCTGGGTACAAAGGGTCTGGTCAACATCCAGTACCTGATCTATCACAACGAGCTCTATGTTATCGAGGTCAACCCCCGCGCCTCCCGCACGATCCCCTATATCAGCAAGGTGACCGGCGTTCCCATGGTCGATCTTGCGGCACGGGTCATGGTGGGTCAGAGTCTGAAATCTCTGGGCTATGGCAGCGGCCTGTATAAGACACCGCCCTACTATGCCGTTAAGGTCCCTGTATTTTCCTTCGAAAAGCTCAGCGATGTCAACTCCACATTGGGACCGGAAATGAAGTCTACCGGCGAGGTCCTCGGTATCGGCAAGACTCGGAACGAAGCTCTGTTCAAAGGTCTTACCGC
>CAKTGW010000081.1 GCA_934561725.1 uncultured Oscillospiraceae bacterium | reverse complement strand
CCGCCCAGGCCGCGGATACAGCCTGACTGATGATCGTGGCCAGAGCCGCGCCGCGTACCCCCATATCCAACAGAAAAATAAACACCGGGTCCAATACCAGATTCAGCGCAGCACCGATGACTACTGTGAGCATACTCATCTTTGTATAGCCCTGTGCCGTGATAAATGCATTGAGCCCCAGCGAAAGCATAACAAAAACCGTGCCGCAGACGTATGTATTCACATATTCCATCGCATACCCAATGGTATTCTCACTGGCACCGAACATCCACAGCAGCTGCTCTGAAAAGGCAAAAAAGAGCACTGTGAGTAAAATACCAAGGAGCAGAAGTCCGCTGAAGCAGCTGCCCAAAATGCGTTCGGCCCGCTCATCGTTTTTCTGTCCCATACTGATGGACATTTTCGGCGCGCCGCCCCGGCCGATCAATGACGAAAAAGCAGAAATCGAAATAACGATCGGCATACACACGCCCACACCCGTCAATGCCATTCTCCCCACCTGGGGAATGTGACCGATATAGACGCTGTCTACTACATTATAAAGAAGATTTACCAGCTGTGCCACCACACTGGGCAGAGCGAGCCGGAGCAGGAGCGGCCGTATAGGCTCTGTCTCCAGAAAATCCTTGTTTTCCTTCACTGAAAAGCCTCCATTAACAAGACAATGAAAATAGTATATTGCAAAATCGGAATACTTGCAATCTTGTTTTTGTCTCATGCACCAGCACCGCTGCTTCTGCATAGATTATCCTGTACCCGGGGATTGACAAAACGCCGGGTGCTGTGGTAGTATTCATTTATATGGTTATCTGACGTTGAAAGGGAAAAGTAGGCTGCCCAAAGGCAACAGAGAGTCTCCGCCCAGGCTGAAAGCAGAGACGGCCGATTCAGCATCCGAAGTGCGCCCCGGAGTCTATGGGAGAGGAAATGCTCCCACGTCCTGCCGCGTTAAGGCATATCCGGTGATCAGCCGGTGAGTTATAAACGAGAGTGGAACCGCGATTTTATCGCCTCTCATGGATCATTCCATGAGAGGCTTTTGTTTTTCTCTCGGGACTGGAGGACATATGTTTAATGATCTCAAAGATACCCTGCACGCATACAAGCTGCGCGATCCCGCAGCAAGATCCTCACTGGAAATTTTCCTTCTATACCCCGGCGTTCATGCACTGATCTACCACCGCATTGCACACTGGTTCTACTGCCGCGGACTGAAATTTATCGCCAGAGCGATCTCGCAGTGGAGCCGTTTCTGGACCGGCATAGAGATCCATCCCGGCGCCACCATCGGCAAACGTCTGGTGATCGACCACGGCATGGGCATTGTCATTGGCGAGACTGCTGAGCTTGGCGATGATGTACTGCTCTATCAATGTGTCACATTGGGCGGTACCGGTAAGGATGTAGGCAAGCGCCACCCTACCATCGGCAACAATGTAATGATCGGTTCCGGTGCCAAGGTGCTGGGTCCCTTCACCGTTGGTGACAATACCCGCATTGCCGCCAACGCCGTGGTACTCAGCGCCATTCCGGAGGACTGTACCGCCGTCGGCGTACCTGCCCGCGTGGTGCGCATTGCCGGTGAAAAGGTCAACTTTGCCAGCGAAGTCGATCAGATCCATGTTACGGATCCTGTAGAACAGGAGCTGAAGGCCATGCGCATGGAAATTGAACTTCTGAAAAAAACAACTCAAAGGAGAAGTTAAATAATATGTTTATCTACAATTCAGCAACACACAAAAAGGAAGTATTCACCCCGAATCACCCTGATATTGTAAAAATGTACACCTGCGGCCCCACGGTCTACCACTATGCGCATATCGGTAATCTGCGCAGCTACATTATGGAGGATATTCTGGAAAAATATCTCCGCTACAGCGGCTATAATGTCAAACGCGTAATGAACATCACCGATGTGGGACATCTGAGCTCTGACGGCGATACCGGCGAGGACAAGATGCTCAAGGGCGCACGCCGCGAGCACAAGTCTGTCATGGATATTGCAAAATTTTATACTGATGCCTTTTTTGAGGACTGCCGCAAGCTGAACATCAAGCGCCCGGATGTAGTCGAACCGGCCACGAACTGCATCGATGAATATATCAAGATCATCTCCAAATTGATTGAGAAGGGCTATGCCTATGCTGCCGGCGGCAACATTTATTTTGACACCTCCAAGCTGGAGAAATACTATGTGTTCAATGATCACGATGCCGAGGATCTTGCTGTTGGCGTCCGCGAGGGTGTTGAGGAGGATACAAACAAACGCAACAAAAACGATTTTGTCCTGTGGTTCACCCAGTCCAAGTTTGAGGATCAGGCCCTGAAATGGGATTCTCCCTGGGGCGTCGGCTATCCCGGCTGGCACATTGAGTGCTCCGGCATCAGCCTGAAATATCTGGGCGAGGATCTGGACATTCACTGCGGCGGCATTGACAATGCCTTCCCTCACCACACCAACGAGATCGCCCAGTCGGAATCCTATCTTGGCCACAAGTGGTGCAACTACTGGTTCCACGTGCTGCATCTGAATACGGCCAGCGGAAAGATGAGTAAATCCACCGGTGAATTCCTCACTGTCTCCCTTCTGGAAGAAAAGGGCTATGATCCTCTGGTTTACCGCCTGTTCTGCCTCCAGAGCCACTATCGCAAAAACCTCGTATTTTCTTGGGACAATCTGGATAACGCCGCCGTGGCCTATAATAAGCTCATCTCCCGCATTGCCGCACTGAAGGACGGCGGCGATGTGGATGAAGCCGCATTTGCGGAGCTGGATAAAAAATTCCGCACCTCTCTGGATAACGACCTGAACACATCTATGGCCGTGACTGCCCTGTATGACGTACTCAAAGCAAAATGCAGCGACGCCACCAAGCTGAAAGCCATTGGTGCTTTTGATCAGGTCCTTGGCCTGAGCCTGCTGGATAAGGCCGCTGCACTCCGCGAGAAAGAGGCCGCAGAGCAAAATGCTGCCGCCGGAAACGCAGAGCAGGATCCCGCCATCGACGCACTGATTGCTCAGAGAGCTCAGGCAAAAAAGGAGCGGAATTTTGCTGAGGCTGACCGTATCCGCGATGAGCTGAAGGCCCAGGGCATTGAACTGATCGACACCAAAGAGGGTACGACCTGGAAGCGTATCTGAGCTAAATCCAAAACACCGGAGGACGCCCTTCTCCGGTGTTTTTACATATCTTCGCATACCATCGGCTCTTAAAATAGCAAAAAATTATTATCGTCGAAATCTGACCGCACATACGCTATAATGGTAAAAAAATAATACACTTGGCTGATAAGGTGATAGGATGAAGCAAAATATAAAACAAATGCTCCCTGTGGCACTGATCATCTGCATTACCGTACTCATGTCCCTATTTCTCTATCAGAGCGTTATGGAAAGGGAGAAAGAAAACTGCTGGGCTCTGCTGAAGGATTCCTCCAGTTCCGTTACAAAAGAGATGCAGATCACCTTTGCCGACAACATAAACATCCTGCATCTTGCAGCAAATACAGTCAGTTGGGATGCGGCAGACCGGATCGATGCGGGCATATTGGAGCAGTACCGCAGCTGCACTTCCTTTTCAAGAATAGACGTCATCTATCCGGGGAACAGGATCGTACTGGAAAACGGCACGGAGCAAGAGCTTCGAAGCGATCTTTCTTTTGATGCCATCGCACAGGCTGGGGAGCATATGTCGACAAGAATGATCGACACCGTAACAGGGAAAGAAGCCGTCTATTATTTTGTTCCGGTAGAGAAAAACGGTGTGCCGACCGCGATTCTTGCAGGTGTTCTGGAGTCCTCAATATTGGTTGAAGAATTTCATCCAGCCATTTACGACGGAAATGCTTCCTATTGCATTGTAGACAGCAAAGACGGAAACTATATCATGGATGCCTGGCATGATGAGCTGGGAAATGCTTATACCACATCGGCCAGAACCCGACTGAAGGGCTATGAAAGCATCGATCTGAGAGAAGAAATAAAAGCGCAGAATACCGGCGTTATTGCCTTTGAATCGCGCACAACGGGAAAGCCGCTTTATATGTACTATATTCCTCTGCAAATGTTCGACTGGGAATTGCTGATATTTGTACAGGAAGACGTGATTTTTGCAAGACTGCTTTATCTGCAAAAGCTGCTGATCTATGCAGGAATACTGGAGGCTGGTCTTCTGCTGATATATTTCTTCTGGAATCTTCGCCAGATGCGGACTCTGAGAAAAAGCAGACTGGAAACGCTGAAACAGCTCCATGTCTCCAATACTCTGCTGGAATGTGTGACTGCCCTTTCCTCTGACCGGGATATTGATGCTGCAATACAGAAGCTTTTGCAGGTTATAAATGACTATTTCAAGGCAGACCGCGCCTATATCTTTCTGTTTGATGCAAAGAAAGACGTGTTTATCAACACCTATGAATACGACGCACCGAATGTACAGCGTCAGATGCCGACCATGCCGGAGATCCCCGCATCTGCGCTTACAAACGGCATTCAGGCATTTCACGATTCAAAGGTGTATTATATCCCAGATACTGAACAGGAAAAAGGGCACGAGAACTACAAGTTTTTTAAGGGGAGAAACATCCGCTGTGTTCTTGCCGTTCCGATCTTCAAGGGCAAAGACATCGTAGGCTTTGTAAGTGTGGATAATCCGAAAGAATCTTATGATGACGCAACGGTTCTTTCTTCGATCCAATTCTTTATTTCAAACAGTCTTGCAACCAAAAAATATCAGGATCAGCTTCGGTTTATGAGCTACTGGGACGGGCTCACTTCACTGCATAACCGAAATAAATATCTCCAGGTACTTGCCGCACACCGACGCCAGCTGCTCGAAAAAATCGGGGTGATCTATCTTGATCTGGATGGATTAAAGACGATCAATGACCAAAAAGGACACGAAGCGGGCGATGCACTGATTCGTGCCGCAGGCCGGATCCTTGGCGGGATTTACCCGGACGATACCTATCGCGTGGGCGGAGATGAGTTTGTTGTCCTTGCACTGGATATGGAAGAAAACATATTTGAAGAAAAGCTCCACACACTGCGTGATGAGATGCAGAAGCAGAACATCAGTATTTCGCTTGGAGCTCTATGGAAAAAGCGCTGCGGAGATCTGGATGGTCTCTTAAAAGAAGCTGACCAACGTATGTATGAGAGAAAATCCCTGCACTATCAGAGCCATCCCGCAAGAGATAACGCTATATAAATTAATAAGATAAAACAGACAGCCGCAGGCTCAAAACCTCTGCGGCTGTCTGTTTTATCTTACCTGAAGGCTTGGCTGCCAACAAGCATGCATTTTTAATCCTTTGTCTCCTCTGCTTTCTGGCTCTGGAGGAACTCCTCCATCTTTCTGTCTCTTTCCGCCTGTGCCTCCACTTCGATGCGGCGGATCTTCAGCTTTGTCTTACTGAAAAATCCCGGAATATCTGCGTAGAAATCATTACCATCTGCATGGATCACAATGCATTTGGGGCGGCCGCCACTGCGCAGGATCACCGCCCCCGGTCCCCTGCTCAAATCCGTTGACAGAATATCCTGTCTGGCCATAGCCTCAATGATCGTCTGCTTATCCATTAGCTTCTCCTCCTGAATTTTTCACAAATCTGCGCTGCACCCAGCCCCAGAACCAACTCTGTGCCGCTGCCCAAGGCAAGCTGTAAATAATGCTGCTCCGCCTCAGCACACGGGCCATGAAAAACCTGCCACGCCCCGCCGTCACTTCCCGGGGCAATATATGCTCCCTGTGATGCAGCCATTGCAACAC
>CAKTGW010000080.1 GCA_934561725.1 uncultured Oscillospiraceae bacterium | reverse complement strand
TCCATAACTTCCATGCTATTTGAGGTTGTTCCGATTTTGACCCAAACCGGTATTTCTTTATTTAGCTCAATCGGTATCTCCCGGTCAATTTTTGTCCCGCCGATTCCCGTTGATTCATCAAATGGAGTTTCCAAAGTTGGGATGCTATACTTAACATGACCGCTTGCGTCAATGGTATATAGATCACAGCTGGTTTCAGTTAGCCTCACGGCTATTTTTCCTATTAAATGGTCGATATTTCCAACAGTCATTCCATCTTCAACCCATTCACCATTACGATAGACCCAAACCGATATTGCATACGATTTTACAGTCTCATCAAAAGCAATATCAAAAAATTGAATTTCATCATCGAACAGATTGAGAACTTCCATCGTTTCATCTGAAAACTCACTTGGCTTTATATACATTGCAGACTGCTTATTTTGTGAACACGCACAGAATGTAAAGATAAGCGATCCCACAAGTAATGCATATATAATTTTCTTCATCTCACGCCTTCCAAAATCAATGTTTTCCAGTTCAAACTTGCTGACGGCGAACAGCGTTTTATACTGTCTTCAAAGCCCACCGTTTTCACCAAAGCGAAGCGGGTTCAATTTGATGAAAAGAGGAGCAGCGGAATGAGTGCGCTCCGACTTTTTTATAAAAAAAGTCGGAGTAAGCAACATAAAACTTACTCCGACTTGGTGCGAGAGAGGAGACTTGAACTCCCACGTCGGTTGACACACGCCCCTCAAACGTGCCTGTCTACCTATTCCAGCACTCTCGCATATATAAGTGCGCTAACACACAAGCGCTTGATTATTATAACAAATTTACAGGGATTGTCAAGGCCTTTTGTACGGAAACTATGGAAATTTTTATTTTTACCGTTTGTTCATCCAAATGCATCAAAAGCTGATATAATTAAATATATAATCCTTTTTAATTCCTGGAGGAAGCAATGTTTGGTTATGTGATCGCCAACAGAGAAGCGATGGACGAGGAACAAAGGGCGCGCTATAAAAGCTGGTACTGCGGGATTTGCCGTTCCCTGACAAAGAATTACGGGGCTGCGGCGGGCGGAGTCCTCAGCTATGATATGACCTTTCTGGTGCTGGTACTGTCCTCGCTTTATGAGCCGGAAACAGTACAGGGAACAGAGCGCTGTGTACCGCATCCTTTTCATGTGCATGAGTATACCGCCAATTGCTTTACCGATTATGCGGCGGACATGAATGTTCTTCTGGCTTATTACAAGGCGCTGGATGACTGGAAGGACGAGAAAAAGCTGTCGGCCAAAACGCTGATGACTGCGCTGCATAAACCGTATTTGAAAATAGCGGAGAAGTATCCCCGGCAGAGCCGGGAGGTAGAGCGTTGTCTGACGAAGCTCTCTGAATTGGAAGAGATGGGTGTATGTGACCCGGACTCTGCCGCAAAATGCTTTGGCGGACTGATGCGTGCACTGTTTTTGTGGCGTGAGGACAACTGGCAGAAGGTGCTGGGAGACATGGCCGATGCGCTGGGACAGTTTATCTATATTATGGATGCGTTTGTGGATCTAAAGGGCGATTTACGCCACGGACGGTATAATCCTCTGGGGGATATGCGCCGTCAGGGATGTACGGATGAGGATATAAAGGACATTCTGACTATGCTGATCGGAGAATGTGCACTGCATTTTGAGAAACTTCCGTTAGTTGAAAATATTGACATTATGCGAAATATCCTTTATTCTGGTGTTTGGACAAAATTTCCGCTCGGAGTGAGCAAAACAGACAGCAACGGAGGCGTGAGCGCCGATGATCAACGATCCATATAAGGTTCTGGGCGTCTCGCCGGACGCGTCAGATGAGGAAATCAAAAAAGCATACAGAAGTCTGGCCAAAAAGTATCATCCGGATCTGCATCCGGGAGATGCAGAGGCTGAGCGGCGTATGAATGAGATCAACGCGGCCTATGACCAGATCAAAAATCCACAGCAAAATCCGGGAAACGCCGGCGGCTATTCCTCTCAGCAGTACGGCGGCTACAACTACGGTTATGGCGGCTCTGCCTATGGACGCAGCAGCGCCGACAGTGAGCCGTCAGGGATCCAGGCTGCGGAGAATTATATCCGCGTGGGATATTTCGCTCAGGCAATCAATGCCCTGGAGAGCGTTGAGCAGGGGCAGCGCAGTGCAAGGTGGTATTACCTCAGCGCGTATGCCAGCTATCAGCTGGGCAATCGCATCCGTGCGTTGGAGCACGCCCGGCAGGCTGTGAATATGGAGCCGAATAACTACACGTATCAGCAGCTCCTGAGCGTACTGCAAAATGGCGGCAATACCTACCGCGATATGGGACAGACCTTTACGATCAATACAGGCGGTATCGGGTCAATGTGCATGAGCATTTTATTGGCGCGTATTTTTTGCCGGTTCTGTTTTTTCTGCTGATATTTCCCTCGGTAAACAAGGGTATGGAAACCTAATACCGAAAAACTGACCGTCGACTGATCGCAATGTGCGAACAGTCGACGGTCTTTTTTATCCCCAAAATCAAATTTGTTTGATCTACAGCTCATATTTGCAAATATCCCTTTTCATCTGCAAGCTTGTGTCATCCCCGGTGATCGCACTTCCGGCACTGGATCATAGACGTGTCACTTTCATCCTTATAGAACATACCGGCCCACTGACAAATGCTCTGTAAAATCGGTACAACAGACTTTCCCTTTTCCGTCAGGGAATACTCCACATGCGGCGGGATCTCATTGTAGGATCTACGCGCAATGATGCCGTTTGCGAGCAGCTCCTTGAGTGTAGAGGCCAGCACCGCGTCAGTGATGTTGCCCATCTTGCGCCGCAGCTCACTGTAACGAAGCGTACCCAGCGCAGCCAGAACGCAGATAATGCGTGAGTTCCATTTTCCGCCGAATAGCTCCATACCATATTCCAATGGGCACCAAATGTCCTTTTCCAGCTTTCTCTGATACATGGCCGCCTCTCCTGCTTTTGGTTTTCCTCTATTATAGCGGGATATATCTGCCATAACAAGTCACTATTAAATTTATGAGCGGGTACAAATTGCACCCGCTCATTGTTTTTACAGTTCCTTCTTATTGTCTCCGCCGGGCGTTGTAACGATCACCTTTTCGGGTGTGATCACAAGAGCTCCCTTGGCCGTTGCCGCTCCGTTGAACATTTTTTCTACCATGGCCTTAAACCCGCTCACGATCTTCCCTGAGGTAATGTACTGCGCCGTACCCTTGATCTGATATCCTTCCAGACTCTGCGCATCATAGGCGGACACCGCGATTTTACCGCTGTTGGCAGCGAGATTCTCCAGTGTGGCCTGCAGGAACACATCGCCCACGATCAGCTTTCCATCCGGCGTCACATTCTTGAATGCAATAGGTACAACATTGGGCTCACCATCTGCGCAGGTAGCCAGATCCCACATTTCTTTTTTGAGCAGCTTGACAACATTTTCATTCAGCATGATTGGTTCCTCCTTCTATTGAGCTTTACAGCTTTGTGTGCCTATTATAGGACAAGTACGAGAAGGAAAGAAGATATGCGTCAATTTATGAGCAGCTCATTATTTTCATAGTGTGCATAGTTCTTGTCTACCGGAGATATATATTCTTTTCAAAATTATGCGCGAAGCCTGCATACAGGGCGCACATATTTGAAAAAGCGTGTGCAATCATGATAAAAATAAAAGACGCGCCCGGGACTCCGATCCAGTTGATAGCCGCTGGAAGCATAATCGAACTCCCGCATTGCCTGTTCGACCGCAGCTTCCACCTTTTGATTCTCAGTCTCAAAATCAAAAGGGCCATGCTCAAAAACAACGTATTCGCCTTCGCAGACATCCATCAGCTGCATCTGCCGGGGAACGGGACCGCAGTAATCCGCCGGAAGCCGGATCCCATAGGCTTCGGCAAGAGGAATGCCCCAGCTGCATATCCTGCCGGTAGGCTCATTGATCCAGGCCATGAGCTGACCGTTCCCGGCATCGTCGAGCTTATCCGGAATGCTGTCCAACAGGCCGCATATGGTCTCACAATCCTGTCCGGGAATAACGGACTGCTTTTTCCAAAAGTCCCAGTATCCGATACTCTCGTAATTGCGGATATGCAGAAATTTGTGAGCCGGGATATGGATAAAATACGCCTTTACACTGTCCTTTGTCTCCGCTGTCATATTCTTTGCCGCTCCTTCCATCAAATAGCAATCAAAAGGTCTGATGACGGTCCGGAGGACAACCGGCTGCGGATCGGCTCTGTACCGGGTGGGACTGACCCCATACAGCTCCTTAAATGCACGGGTAAACGCCTCGTTTGACGAAAATCCATACTTAACGGCAATGTCCAGAATACTGCCGTCCGTATCGCGAACATCCTTCAGCGCAAAAGCCAGTCTGCGGGCTCTGAGATACTCCTTCAATGTCATGTCTGCTGTTTCCCGGAACTTTCTGGAAATGTAAAACTCAGAATACCCCAGCTTTTCAGACAGCGACCGCAGTGTAAGCGCTTCATTGTTCTCACTGCGAATACAAGCATCGATGATCTCAATAGCTTGCTGTATGTATTTGTGCCATTCCGCCATGTACCAAGCCCTTCTTCCTGTCATCTGCTGCCATTATACAGGAGCATACGCGGATGCGCTTGATTTTAATTGTGAAATTCTCGGTCCTTCAGCTGTTTTCTCCGCAGTGCTTCAGTTCCGTCTGCTCAGCCGTTTCCTGTGGGAATATACGGCCGGATGGAGGCTGCCACACTGTAAATAGGCATTGTCTGGAGCCAGATACGTCCCGGGCCGGTCAAAACAGTATTGAACAGGCCCTCACCGCCAAGCAGTTTGTTTTTCAGGCCGGGAACCTGACGGATCTCCATTTGAACGCCGGCAGTATAGCCGGCTACATTTCCGGTATCCACAATGATCTGCTGTCCGGGATTCAGGTCATATTCAACCAGCTCGCCGTCGATCTCTGCAAAGGCCATGCCCCGGCCGCTGAGCCGCTGCATGATGAAGCCTTCACCGCCAAAAAGGCCTGTGGCAAGATTTTTCTTAAAGTGTATGGAGAGCTCTACCCCCTCCTCTGCCGCAAGAAACGCTCCCTTTTGCAGGATCATTTCCTGACCGGGCGCAATATTCAAAGCCTTGATCTGTCCGGGAAAGCTGGAGCCAAAGGCGATCATCCCCGCGCCTCTGGCAGTGTAAATATTCTGGAACATGCTTTCACCGGAAAAAGCCTTGGAAAACATTTTACCCAGTCCCCCGCCGCAGGTCTCCATCTGCATATTGGGGCTCATCCAGACCATGGAGCCCTTTTCCGTCGTCATTTTCTCGCCGTCCTCCAGCTCACAGATCACAACTGGAAAAGCGCCGCCTTTAATTTCATAGCGCATGTTTTATACCTCCTTAATGATTTATAATTCACGCAGAATCAAAACAGTAATGCCGGGCTCACGGCAGTCAAGCCGGCGCACCGCAGCGTGGCCGGAATACTCATCCCGGATGAACTCTCTCAGTTCAGTTCCCCGGTTAAAGCCATGGATCAGGCGAACATGATATATGCCGCGGCTGCGGCGCAATAGAGCGTCTATGGCCGTTTTGGCCTGATACTTGTTTTTCCCGTGCAGATCCAAGGTAACAACGGCCTCTGTCATGAACATACCTCCCTGTGTATATACCGGTAGTGGCCCAAAATGCAAAGCATTGCAGCGGCACCGCAATATCCGCACAAAGGATAGATGATGCCGATCAGACGGTCAATGCCGGCCAGGCTGCCCAGCCAGCCCAGAAGAACGAGGCCGGTCGTGAGCCACAGACTATGCCGGCGCAGCAGGACA
>CAKTGW010000079.1 GCA_934561725.1 uncultured Oscillospiraceae bacterium | reverse complement strand
CCAGAACATGCCGGTCATCCTTATAGCGGCGGGAGAAAAAGGCCGGGACCGTGATCGCGCCGATCGCAGCAGAGTAGCGGCGCAGGCGGCGGGCCACGATCAGCCAGTTCAGATAAGTACCGGCAGCCAGACCGATCACGGTCCAGCCGACCTCAGCTACGCCGCACAGATAGGCCAGGCCGGGCAGGCCCATAAGCAGGTAGCTGCTCATATCCGAGGCCTCGGCGCTCATAGCGGTAACGATGGGGCCCAGGCGCCGTCCGCCCAGGTAAAACTCATGGGATGTGGAGCCGCTTCCCTGGCGGCTGAAATAAACGCCCACTCCCACCATTGCGACCAGATAGACAACGATCGCAAGCAGAATACTGATTTGTGCGCTGGTCATATCACTCTCTCCTTTTGGTAAAGACGGCAGCCCGTGGCCGCCGCGATTCAACAGGCCCTATTATAACACAGCGGAAAATAGACTGAAATGCAGAATGAAGTATAGAATAAATTCTATACTTCATTCTGCATTTTTAAATTATTTTATTGATTTATAAGCATTTTCAGTCTGTACATAATATAAATATGCTGCATGTACAAATTATACAAAATTTAAACGTTTATGTCCGAAACTCACGAAAGAACATGGGCATCATCGTTTTTCCGAAATTCAGCAGCGAATAATCTCCGTTGGACAGGCACCAGTCATAGATCAGCGCGCGCTCGCACAGCGCATAGACCCGTACCATCTCGTTGACCGTTACATCTGCCCTGAGTTCGCCCCGCTGCTGCCCCTGTCTGACGATCTGGCGCAGAAGCTTGTAATAGACCCGGTTATGGTCCAGCAGGTGCCGGTCACCCCGGGTAATCAGCTGGGATGAATAGAGCTGCGCCAGCAAATCCAGAGAGATCGTATTCTCGATCATCGTAAACAGCTCGCGGTTCAGCAGCATCAGCTTGTCAAAGCTGTTCATCTCCGGATCGATCTCTCCGATCAGTTCCTCATACTTCTCGTCAAAAACTTCAGAAAGCGTCCCCAAAAGGGCGTCCTTTCCCTCAAAATAGTGGTAAAACGACCCTCTGGACGTCCCGGACTCCTCTACAATATCTTCAATGGTCGTGGAATCATATCCCTGCTCATAAAACAGCTTCCACGCCGCAGAGACGATCTTCTTTTTTGTGTTATATCCTTTTTTTCTCTGCATAGCCCACCTATTTCAGCACAACGTTGTCCTGTCCGAACATTTCACGCAGCTCATCGACCAGCGCCGGATGGATCAGACAGCGCGCACCGAAGCGCCGGCGCTGTCCATTGACCTCCCGCACCAGCACCAACGGATCCTGTCCCGGGAACATCACCAGTACCTTTTCCAGCTTTTTCAGCTTTTCCTCCTGCGCAGGCAGCACCCGCAGATACAGCTTTTGCTCCTTCTGCGCCGTCATCACCGGCTGCTGAGGCTGCGCCGGCGAAGCCGGCATGGTATCCACATCCGCAATGGGGCGGAAGGAATCTGCCATGATCTGTACCTCTGCCTCATCCCGCAGACTGATCCTGCCCTGCACGATCAGCGGTGCATTCTCCTGAACATAGCTTCCGCCATTGTCCAGCGCCCGCTGAAAGGCCAGCAATTCGATCGAGCCCGTGTCATCCTCCAATGTGATATAGCTCATCAGACTGTTGTTTTTAGTTGTACGCGTTCTTGCTGAGGACACAACGCCCGCAACAATAATATTCTGATTGTCCCGGAAGCGGCGTCCTGCCTCGTTCTCCGCAAAATCTGCCAGCAGGGTACTGATCGGCACCGCTCCTACGCGCCGGGCGGCCACACGGTACTCATCCATGGGATGGCCTGTAAGGTACAATCCCGTTGTCTCCCGCTCCATGGCCATCAGCTCCCGGCGGTCGAACTCCGGAATATCCGGCAGCTCCAGCTTGAAGTGCTCCTGCTCCTTTTCCTGACCGAAGGAGAACAGGTCCAGCTGTCCCGCTATGTTTTTCTTTCCCTCAGAGGAGATCCCCTCCAGGATCTTATCCACCACCTGCAGGAGCTGGCTGCGCCGATAGCCCATACTGTCAAACGCGCCGGCCCGGATCAGGTTTTCCACTGCCCGGCGGTTGAGCTCCTTGCCAAACAATCTGGAGCAGAACTCGTCAAAGGAGCGGTATTTGCCATTCAGCGCCCGGTCTTCCATCAACGCCCGGACAAAGCCCCGGCCGATCCCCTTTATGGCAACCAATCCAAAACGGAGATTTTCTCCCGCCACGGTAAAGTCCGCATCAGACTCGTTCACATCCGGCGGCAGCAGGCGGATCCCCCATTCCCGGCACTCTGCAATGTATTCCGCAACCTTATTGGAGTTATCCAGCACACTGGTAAGCAGAGCTGCCATATATTCCCGGGGATAATGGCACTTCATATAGGCCGTGCGGTAACAAACAATGGCATAGCTCACCGCGTGGGCCTTATTGAACGCATAGCTGGCAAAATCCAGTATTTCGTCATAAATACTGTTGCCCACATTCTCCGGTACGCCTCTGGATATACAGCCAGGAATGCTTCGCTCCGGGTCTCCGTGAATAAAGGCCACCCGCTCCGCATCGATCACCGCATGTTTTTTCTTGGACATGGCACGGCGGATCATGTCCGCCTGTCCAAGCGAAAATCCGGCCAGCCGCCGGAAGATCTCAATGACCTGCTCCTGATAGACAATACAGCCGTAGGTCACTTCCAGGATTGGCCGCAGAAGCGGATGCTTATAGCTGATTTTCTCCGGATGCTGCTTGCATTCGATAAAACGGGGAATGCTGTCCATAGGCCCCGGCCGGTACAGTGCAATGATAGCGGTGATGTCCTCCACCGAGCGGGGCTTGAGTCCCATGCATACATTGGTAATGCCTGTACTTTCCAACTGGAATACGCCCACTGTTTTTCCCTGCGTCAGCATGTCGAACACACGCGGGTCATCCTCCGGGGCGTCCTCTACCTTAAAATCCGGCTGATTTCTGCGCACACGGCGCACGGCGTCATCCAGCACGGTCAGGTTTCGCAGCCCCAGAAAGTCCATTTTCAGCAGTCCCAGCTCTTCCAACGTCACCATGGTGTACTGCGTCACAACGGATTCATCATTTTTCGCCAGCGGCACATAGGCATAGACCGGCTTCTCCGTTATGACCACACCTGCGGCGTGTGTGGAAGCGTGGCGGGGCATTCCCTCAAGCTCACGGGCCGTATCGATCAGCCGCCGGACATTCTCGTTCTGGTCATACATTTCCTTCAGCGGTTTGGAGAGCTTCAGTGCCTCATCCAGCGTCATATTCAGCGCACCCGGACCGCTGGGCACCTGCTTGGCCACTGCGTCGGTCTCCGCATAGCTCATATTCAGCGCGCGTCCCACATCCCGCACCGCCTGACGGGCCGCCATGGTTCCGAAGGTGACGATCTGAGCTACATGGTCGGCACCGTATTTGCGCGCCACATAGTCGATCACCTCACCCCGGCGGTTTACGCAGAAATCCACGTCTATATCCGGCATACTCACCCGTTCAGGATTCAGAAAACGCTCAAAAAACAGGCTGTACTTTATAGGATCCACATCCGTGATCCCCAGGCAGTAGCTGACCACGCTGCCCGCGGCACTGCCGCGTCCCGGTCCCACCGGTATTCCGTGTTCCTTGGCATAACCGATAAAATCAGAGACGATCAGGAAATAATCCACAAATCCCATCCGTGAGATCATATCCAGCTCATATTCCAGCTGTTTTTTTACATCATCCCGCTCTGGAGCGTACCGCCGTGCCAGTCCCTCTTCGCATTTTCTGCGCAGATACTCATAGCTGTCGCTCTCTCCTTCCGGCAGCTGGAACCGGGGCAGATGATAGTGGCCGAATTCAAAATCAAAATTGCACATTTCGGCAATGCGCACCGTGTTCTCCAGCGCCTGGGGGTACTTTCCCAGGATCTGACGCATCTCTTCTTCGGTCTTGAGGTACAGCTCATCTCCGCCGAAACGCATTCTGTCCGGATCGTCCACAGTCTTGCCCATCTGGATGCACATGAGCACATCCTGGTTATACGCATCGCTTTTGGAAATATAGTGGGCGTCATTTGTGGCACACATGGGAATACCGGTCTCTTCATGAATGCGCAGCATACCGGCCGCAGCGCGCTTTTCCTCGTCCAGGCCGTGATCCTGTACCTCCAGATAAAAGTGCCCCGGACCGAAAAGTCCGGCCAGTTCCTGCGCCTTAGCCTTGGCGCCGGCGTAATCGCCGTTGTTCAGCAGCCGCGGAATGGCGCCGGCCACGCAGCCGGAGAGGCAGATCAGTCCCTCGGCATGCTCATGGAGCAGCGGCCAGTCTATGCGCGGACGAATATAAAATCCCTCTGTAAAGCCCATGGACACAAGATAGCACAAATTTTTGTAGCCGGTCTCGTTTTCACACAGCAGAATGAGATGGGTATACTCATTATCCACCCCATACTCCCGGCCCTTTCTGCTGCCCGGAGCAACATAAACCTCGCAGCCGATAATGGGCTTAATGCCCGCTTTTTTTGCCGCTTTATAAAAAGCCACGGCGCCGTACATGACGCCATGGTCGGTGATTGCCGCCGCAGTCTGTCCCATTTCCTTTATCCGGTTGACCAGGCCGTCGATACGGCAGGCACCGTCCAACAGGCTGTACTCACTGTGAACGTGCAGATGCACAAATGCCATTTTTCTCTCCTTTACGGCTGTTCAGGTGTTTTTTCCGCCAGCTCGATCAGCTTGCGCAGCCTGTGGCTCAGGCAGCTCTTGCTCATGGGCGGATCCGAGAGCATGGCCAGATCCGCCAGACTCGCCTCCGGATTGGCAATGCGCAGCAGCGCCGTCTCCTGAAGCTTCTCCGGCAGCTCGTCCAGCCCTGTTGTTCTGTCCAGCTTACGGATAGCCTCCAGCTGGACCTGAGCTGCATTGACCACCTTGTCTGCATTAGCGCTGTCGCAGTTGACCCGGCGGTTGACCGCGTTGCGCATATTTTTTTCCACCTTGGCCTGCATCAGCTGCATGGCCGCCAGCGGTGCGCCGATCGTTGTAAGCACATCCTCAATTGCCTCGCTGTGCTTGAAATAGATCACATAATGTCCGTTCCGGTTGATATCCTTTGGCTGAAAGCCCATTTCCAGCAGCACGGAATAGGCCTCGCGGGACACGGAGGCGTGATCCGTGACCAGCTCCAGATGGTAGCGCTTTGCAGGATCCATCACGCTTCCTCCGGCCAAAAATGCCCCGCGGATAAATGCAGCCCGGCAGCAATGCTCCTCCAGCACAGCCAGATTGATATGGTGCTGGAGCGCCTGCTCGGGACTGTAGCCATAAGCTTCAAAAATGCGCCGGATCCCCGCGGGGTCCGTAAGGACAAAGCTGTGCTTGGCCGTCTCACCGCTTCTCTGCTCTGTCAGCTCCACATCAAAGGCTCTTTTGAACAGCTTGGGCAGCCGGACCGCAAAGCTGTTGCTGCCGGTGATGATCCGGACCTCCCGGGCCGAAAATGTATTGCAGTAGAGCAGTATCCCGTAGCACTCAGCCAATGCGCAGCAGAGGCGCTGTACCGGATTGGATCTGCACAGCTCACTCTTTACCTCGGATGAAAAAGACATGATCTTACCGTTCCTATCTGTAAATTCTGGTGGGCGACTGTTCCCGGTAAATACGCATGATCTCCCGGGCAAGCATCTGGGGCTGATGCCGCACATAGCCATTGCGCACATCCGCGACCGGAGCCGTGATCAGATGTACACCCAGCCGTTCTATCTCTGCCTCATCCAATATGGTCGGCTCCGCGCCCCAGCGCCGGTAGCGGCTGAGGATCTCTGCCGGCAGAGGCATACTGTTGGCCAGGCACAGGTGAAACAGTTCCCGCCCCGCATGCTTCTGCAGGGCGCGGATATGCCCTGCAGCGGTATAGCCCTCCGTCTCCCCGTCC
>CAKTGW010000078.1 GCA_934561725.1 uncultured Oscillospiraceae bacterium | reverse complement strand
GTCTGAATGCCAGCGAGCTGAGCAAGGTCCTGCTGGTAGGCGGCTCCAGCCGTATCCCCGCTGTGCAGGAAGCCGTAAAGAATCTGACCGGTAAAGAGCCCTTCAAGGGCATCAACCCCGATGAGTGCGTGGCTATCGGCGCTGCAATTCAGGGCGGCGTGCTGAAGGGCGACGTTGAAGGTATCCTTCTGCTGGATGTAACGCCCCTGTCTCTGGGCATTGAGACCCTGGGCGGCGTGTGCACCAAGCTGATCGACCGCAATACCACCATCCCCACCAAGAAGAGCCAGGTATTCTCTACTGCTGCCGATAACCAGACCAGCGTTGAAATCAACGTTCTGCAGGGCGAGCGTGAGATGGCTCAGTACAACAAGAGCCTGGGCCGCTTCCATCTGGACGGCATTGCTCCGGCACGCCGCGGTGTGCCTCAGATCGAAGTCACCTTCGATATCGATGCCAACGGTATTGTAAACGTATCCGCAAAGGATCTGGGCACCGGCAAGGAGCAGCACATCACGATCACTTCTTCCTCCAATATGTCCAAGGACGATATTGACAAGGCCGTCCGCGAGGCTGAGCAGTATGCCGCCGAGGATGCAAAGCGCAAAGAGGAAGTCGATGTACGCAACGCCGGCGATCAGATGGTCTATCAGACCGAAAAGACCCTCTCTGAGATGGGCGATAAGATGGACGCTGCCGACAAGAGCACCATTGAGTCCGCACTTGCAAACCTCAAGACCGCACTGAGCGGTACCGATGTAGCTGCGATTAAGAGCGCTACTGAAGCCTTGACTCAGGACTTCTATAAGGTCAGCGAGAAGCTGTATGGCCAAGCAAGCCAGAATGCACAGGGCGCACAGGGTGCCGGATTCGACGCCAATGCACAGTCCGGCAGCAGCGATAACGGAAGCAACGGCGGCCAGTATTACGATGCTGACTATACGGTTGTGGATGATGATAAGGACAATAAATAACCGACTTTAAACAAACTATCAGCGCAGGCGGGGAAAGCTCTCTTTTCCTGCCTGCGCAACGCTGTGTTATAAAGGACTGTTCATATGGCTGATAAAAGAGATTATTATGAGGTGCTGGGTCTGCAGAAGGGCGCCTCTGAAGATGAGATAAAAAAGGCATATCGCCGGCTGGCCAAAACCTGCCATCCGGATCTGCATCCCAACGACAAGGAATGTGAAGCAAAGTTCAAGGAGCTCGGTGAGGCCTATGAGGTCCTCTCTGATCCGGATAAACGCGCAAAATATGACCAGTTTGGTCATGCCGCCTTTGATCCGGCCTACGGCGGAGCCGGTGCCGGCAGCAGCTATGGCGGTTTTGGCGGCGGCTTCGGTGACATTTTCGGTGATATTTTCGGCGGCGGCTTCGGCGATATTTTCGGCGGCGGCCAGACCAGCCGCAACGGCCCCAGAAGAGGCGACAATATCCGTGTAGCTGTTAATATCAGCTTTGAAGAAGCCGCATTCGGCTGCACAAAGGAGATCAACATCCCCCGCACAGAGGCCTGCGATGTCTGCAACGGCACTGGAGCCAAGTCCGGCTCTGCCGTAGAGACCTGCACCAACTGCGGCGGCAGCGGCACAGTCCGCCAACAGCAGCGCACACCGCTGGGCGTGTTTTCCACCTCCGGCCCCTGCCCGCGCTGCGGCGGAAAGGGCAAGATCATCAAGGAGCCCTGTGACGCCTGCCGCGGCACCGGCACTGTGCGCCGTCAGCGAAAAATTTCTGTAAATATTCCCGCCGGCATTGATGACGGCCAGACTGTCTCTCTGCGGGGTCAGGGCAGTGCCGGAACAAACGGAGGTCCCAGCGGCGATCTGCTTATCACAGTCTCTGTTGCACCGCATCCCGACTTTGAACGTGACGGAACGTCCATACTTTATACTATGCCCATCAGCTTTGCTCAGGCAGCTCTGGGCGCTGAGGTTGAAGTTCCCACGCTGGATGGAAAGGTGAAGTATTCCATTCCCGAGGGAACACAGACCGATACGGTTTTCCGTCTGCGCGGAAAGGGTATTCCCTATCTTCGCGGCGGCGGACGGGGTGACCAGTATGTCACTGTACGCATTTCAACGCCCAAAAATCTCAGCCGCGAGCAAAAAGAACTGCTGCGGAAATTTGACGAGAGCGTTGGCGGAGGTGCCGAAGAGCACCGCGGCTTTTTTGATAAAAAGCGCAGAAAAAAATAAGCCTGTACGGCCGATGCATATGCACCGGCCGTATTTTCTAACGGAGTAGAGCTATGCGCGTATTAACACAAATTATTACCGAACAGCAGGACGGACTGACAGTAAAGCTTGTCCTGCGCCGCCACCTTCTTATGTCCGACGGCCTGATCTCCCGCATTAAGCTGCGCCCGCGCGGCATCTGTCTGAATGGACAGCGGGTCAAAACCATTGCCCTCGTCCATACCGGCGATCGGCTTGAAGTAGAGATCGGTGATATTCCCGGCGGACGTAAAACGCTTCCCAACGCACCAGCTCCGAACATCGTCTATGAAGACGAAGATCTGATCGTACTGAATAAGCCTGCCGGTCTGGCCGTACACGGCAGCGGCGAAGATGGAGATCTGAATGTGGTCACTATGCTGGAAACCTATCTGAACGGTGACCCTATCCATCTGCTGACCCGGCTTGACCGCGGGACCAGCGGCCTGATGGCCGTGGCCAAAAACGCCTATGTGACGGACCGTCTGCGCCATATGATGCATACGCCGGATTTTGAGCGCAAATATCTGGCATGGACTGTCGGCGCCCCTTCCCCGCTCTGCGGAGTCATAACGCTGCCCATTGCGCCGGATGCAGATGGCTATAAACGCATCATTTCTCCGGATGGTGTTTATGCCGAAACGCACTATGAGACCCTGGAACAGAAAAACAGGCTTGCTCTGGTACGCCTGCGGCTCGTCACCGGGCGCACACATCAAATTCGCGTCCATATGGCCGCAATAGGCAGCCCTCTGCTTGGCGACTGGATGTATGGCACCGATTCATCTTTGATTGATCGTCCCGCTCTTCATTCAGCTCAGCTCCGCCTTCTTCATCCTATTTCCAATAAACTGCTGAATCTGTCTGCTCCATTGCCGGAGGATATGCAAAGTTTACATAATTTATAAATCATATTTATTATGTAAATCCAGGTGTTACACTCACTTGTACCACCTGGATTTTTTTGTACATCTCAGCATGGAATGGGACAAAATGTCGAATTCATAAGCTGTTTACTGGGAGGTGCTGTAATGTTAACCAGTACTTTTATCATGCTGCTGAGCAGCGGCTTGCTGATGCTGCGATTAGGCGGGACAACCGGTTCTTTCCCCAGTCCACTCAGTGCAGAAGAAGAGCGAATTTGTATAGACAAGGCCCTCACCGGGGATCTTGAGGCACGAAACAAGCTGATCGAGCACAATCTGCGTCTGGTCGCTCACATCGTAAAAAAGTATTACACCCGGGTCAGTGATCAGGATGATCTGATCTCCATCGGCACGATCGGCCTGATCAAAGGGATCTCTACCTATCGCCCCGAAAAAGGTGTCCGCCTGGCCACTTATGCCTCAAGATGTGTAGAGAATGAGATCCTGATGTACTTTCGCAGTCTGAAGAAAACTGCCGGAGATGTTTCGCTCTCCGATCCCATTGATTTTGACGGTGAGGGCAACAGCCTGTCGTTTATGGACATCATCTCTGAAGATTCTGATCTTCTTGAGGACATAACGCACGAGGACACCTGCATGCATCTGCGCACATATGTAGACAGTGTTCTCACCCGCCGCGAGGCCGACATCATCCGGCTGCGCTATGGATTAGGCGGCACTGCTCCGAAAACTCAGCGCGAAACCGCCCAGCTATGCGGTATCAGCCGCTCCTATGTATCCCGCCTAGGCTAATGTAAGCTGCGCAGATCCTCGGCAAAAAAGCACCAATTCATGTCAGATAACTTTGCTGTTTTTACCGTATTGAGTTTCTCCCATATCTCTGCTATAATTATTTTGGCATAAATGCCAAAATTTGTTAGGAGCTTAAAACATGATTGAAAGCGAGGAGCCCATATGAAAAAACGACTGCTCAGCATGCTGCTCATCTGTAGTCTGGTGCTGACCCTTCTGCCTGTTCCGGCCTTTGCCGAGACCGGCAGGACACCAAGCGACATCTCTGAAATGAATGCGCTTGAAGCCATCGGGATCGACACCAGTGTTGCCCCCGAGGGCTATGACGAGAACGATACCTCAAACCCCTATGGCCGGGACAGCGTGACAGTCAATCCCGTCAGTGAGCTGCTTCTTCTGCAGGGCACCTATAACCCCGACCTTTCCTCCGAGAGCGAACTTCTTCGCACAGATCAGGTTCTCGGGCAGCTGTGGGGCCATGACAAGGACTTCAACGCCGAATACGACACTAAGGTGACTCCTGTTACGGGCAATATTTCCGCAAAATATTCTTCATATATTGGAAATGACGGCTCGATGCAGTACCCCTATGGCGCCTACACCGCTACTTCGGCCTTTGCCGGCATTTCTGCTGCCGCCGGTAATTTTGTCGGCAACGATAACGGTCAGGAAAAGCAGTATGCCATGCTGGCACTCGAACGCGGCGACGACGGTGCTCCCAGCAAACTGAAGCTGTATGTTCTGGACGCAGTAGACGCCAGCTCTGCGGATGATGCTGTGCCTAAAACACTGATCAGCGATTTTTCCAGCTTCGGCAATGCCCGTGATAAGGGCAGGATCAGCCAGGACGAGAGTATAACGACTCTGTCCATGATGCAGTACCAGATCCAGAACTATCTGAAGATCGCAGCGGGCGATTTTGATGGCAATGGTGTGGACGAGTTGGCTGTATACATACCGGACAACAAAAATCCCCGCATCGAAGTGTATCAGTACAAGCCCGTGACCGGTGCCTCTGCGACCGCTTATCAGAATGCCTCTGCCAACTGGGCCTGTGTATGGACCTATTCCATTCCCATTATGGGCAGCCAGAATTACGTCCCCAACATGGTCTCCCTGCTTTCGGCAGACATCAATGAGGACGGCGTGGACGATCTCGCGCTGACCTACAGCTATTTCTATGATGTAGCCGACTACGGCGAAGGCCGCGCTGCCGTGCTTTACGGCTCGCGCAGCGGCAGTATGCTGACAAGCTACCACGACTTCCCGCTGATCAGCACCGAAAACGATGCAATCGTCCGCGCTGCCTTTACCTATGGCCCGCTCTCCGGCGCAGGGCAGAACAGTCTTGTACTGGGCGGCCAGTCCCTTCGGGATCTGAAGGCCGGCCTGCTCTACAGCCGTTATGCCGCCATTTATCAGTATAACGGCGACGGCTTCTCCATCGTTGCCGACAAGAATTTTGATCTGTTCGGCAAAAATGACGACGGAAGCTACCTCTATCCCGTGATGCACGATACACGTTTGACCGGCGGAGACGTCTTTTATTCTTCTCCGCTGGCTGTAGCCAATCTTGCCGTTATCGCCAATGGCCTGACAGAGCCGGCAACACTGTATTTTGACAGTCTCCTGCTGACTTACGGCGACAACGGACTGGAGCTGACCAGCACGCTGGACCGTGCCGCCGGTTGGCCGACCGGGATCCGCAACGGACTGCAGAGCCTTACCATGTACACCGAGTACGGCGCAGGCAGTGCCGACCTGTTCGGTTATGGCTATGACAGTCTGGGTACCATGATCCATTTTCTGCCGCCCAGCGCCGAGCTGCTCAACTTTGTACCGCAGGTCTTTGTAGACCTTATCAAAGCTTTGGTCGGCACCGGCGGAGATACTCCCGGTCAGACATACTTCGGTCTGATCAGACAGGATGCCGCTCCGGCCGCTGACGGAGAGGGTTTTACGGCGACATCTGAATTGACGCTCAATTCTTTGGATGCAAACAGCAACGCCCTATGCTTCATCTTCCCCAACACCGACCACGACACCTCTTATCTGAAGTACACGGG
>CAKTGW010000077.1 GCA_934561725.1 uncultured Oscillospiraceae bacterium | reverse complement strand
GACCCAGGTGGACATCTATGCAGACGCTCCCTGGCAGTACGATGCGCCGGACGAGCAGGTCATGGTGCTGCACACGCTGGTCGTCGATCCTCTTGTTGAGGTCCGGGGACTGGGTACTGCTTTTGTAAATTATTATGAGCAGTATGCCCGAGAGCACGGCTGTCCTTACCTGCGTATAGATACAAACGCCCTGAACATCAATGCCCGCCGCTTCTATAAAAAGCTGCATTTCAACGAGATCGCCATTCTCCCCTGCGATTTTAACGGCATTCCGGGCATCCAACTGGTCCTTCTGGAAAAAAAGCTCTCCTGATAACGATCCTGTCGATTGCTTCGCGTCAGCTCCCCTTGATAAACAAGGGGAGCTATTACTTTTTTGATCTAGCGCTTGCTCAACAGCCGCCTGTAGGATGCATCCATCCCCAACGCTCCCAGCGCTGCCGTGATCAGGATCGCCAGCACCGCACCTAAAACGGCAGCCTTTATTCCCGTAACGCCTAAAATCGACGGAACCAGCAGCATACCCACAATACGGGGCAGATACATTCTCCGGCTGACCGCGGCCAGAAACAATCCTGCCAGAAAAATAAGCGCAAGCGACATCAACATGTTTTTTCCTCCCTGATACGCAAAAAAGCCGATGCCTTTCTGCGAAAAAATAAAGTCGCAGAAGTCATCAGCTCAAAAAAGCGGTTCAGGTTTCCATCAGGAGAACTTCATTCCCTGCAATGCATTATAGCACCGGACATTCCCGGATACAAGACGTTTTTCTGCTCCTTCCAAAAATTTAACGGGCAGATATAGCCGCCGCACAAGCTTTATTCATTGCAGTTTTGGAGCGCATGTGGTATGATTCCGAAAGGAGTGTGATTCTTTGTGCGAATGAGAAAAAAGCCAAATCTGATTCCGAGAATGGAACGCTGCGCGCGTGTTCAGATAAAAGAGCCGGAAGCCCTGCGCGGTCTCTGGCTGACCGAACTGCCCTATAAGGAGCTCCGGCTGGAGCTGGGCTGCGGAAAAGGCCGCTTCACTGTGGAAACGGCAGCTCAAAATCCGGATATCCTTCTGGTCGCTGTTGAAAAAGTCCCCGACGCCATGGTCGTGGGCATGGAAAGAGCCTGCGACGCCCAATTGCAGAACGTCCGCTTTATCGATCGGGACGTTTTAAAGCTGCCGGAAATGTTTGCTCCCGGCGAAGTATCGTCTATCTATTTGAACTTCAGCGATCCCTGGCCCCGCAACCGGGATCGCGACCGCCGCCTGACAGACCCCGGTTTTCTGGCTCTTTACCGTCAGGTCCTGCGTCCCGGCGGTGCTGTGGAATTCAAGACAGACAACGTGCCTCTGTTCGATTTTTCCCTGCGCAGCTTCGAAAAAAGCGGCTGGACGCTCAGCGAGGTGACCCGGGACCTGCATGAAAACGGTCCCTGCGGTGTAATGACCGACTATGAGCACAAATTCTATGAGCAGGGCATAAAGATCTGCCGCTGCGTGGCCGTATACACCGGGGAGGACGCCGAATGAAACTGATATCCTGGAATGTCAACGGTCTGCGCGCCTGTGTAAAAAAAGGCTTTGAGGAGACCTTTCGCGCCCTGGATGCGGATATTTTCTGCCTTCAGGAAACCAAGCTGCAAAACGGACAAATCGAGCTGGATTTTCCCGGCTATGAGCATTACTGGAGCTACGCAGAGAAAAAAGGCTACTCCGGCACGGCCGTATATACCCGTGTAAAGCCCATGAGCGTCCGATACAATCTGGGCGTCCCCGCCCATGATACCGAGGGCCGGGCCATCACTCTGGAGTTTGAGAGCTTCTATCTGGTCTGCGTCTATACCCCCAATGCGCAGGACGAGCTGCGCCGGCTGGACTACCGCATGGAGTGGGAGGACGCCTTCCGCGCCTATCTGCTTGAACTGGATCAGAGCAAGCCTGTTATCGTCTGCGGCGACATGAACGTGGCTCACGAAGAGATCGATCTG
This sequence comes from uncultured Oscillospiraceae bacterium, assembly GCA_934561725.1. Taxonomy (GTDB): domain Bacteria; phylum Bacillota; class Clostridia; order Oscillospirales; family Oscillospiraceae; genus Heteroscillospira. The sequence goes on along the minus strand of CAKTGW010000077.1, from coordinate 4,040 downwards.
AAGAATCCAAAGACCAACCGCGGCCACCCCGGCTTTTCCGATGAGGAGCGCGCTAAATTCAGCGAGCTTCTCGCCGCCGGATTCACAGATACCTTCCGTTACCTCTATCCCGACAAAACCGGCGCTTACAGCTGGTGGAGCTACAGAGGCAACGCCCGGGCAAACAATACCGGTTGGCGCATTGACTATTTTCTCTGTTCCCGCCGGCTGGAGCCGCAGATCCGCGAAGCCTTTATCTGCCCGGAAATTCTCGGCAGCGACCACTGCCCCGTAGGTCTTGAGATCGAACTATGACAAAAATCGGAAATATAGAAATTCCTTCCCCGCTGACGCTGGCCCCCATGGCCGGCGTGACGGATCTGGCCTTCCGCCAAATCTGCCGGGAGCAGGGCGCTGCCCTGACCTGTACGGAAATGGTCAGTGCCAAGGCCCTGTGTTACGGTGATAAAAAGACGCCTTCCCTGCTGAAACTGGGCGAGGGTGAACACCCCGCTGCCGTTCAGATCTTTGGTTCAGAGCCCGAATTCATGGCCCGCGGTGCGGCGATCGCTCTGCAGCTCAGCGGAGCTGATATTCTGGACATCAACATGGGCTGCCCGGTGGGTAAGGTCGCCAATCACGGCGAAGGCAGCGGCTTGATGAAAACACCCGAAATTGCCGAGCAGATCATTCGTGCTGTGTGTGCGGCTGTGGCTGTACCGGTCACTGTAAAGATCCGCAAGGGCTGGGACAAGGGGCATATCAATGCCGTGGAATTTGCACAGATGGCAGAGGCAGCCGGTGCCGCAGCTATCGCCGTCCACGGCCGCACCCGTGCGCAAATGTATGAGGGCCGGGCCGACTGGGACATTATCCGTGATGTAAAACAGGCCGTACATATCCCGATCATCGCCAACGGCGATATCTTTGAGCCTCAGGATGCCGCGCATATTCTGCGCTATACCGGTGCGGATATGGCCATGATCGGCCGCGGCAGCTTTGGCAATCCCTGGATCTTTTCCCGCAGTCTGGCCGTTCTGAACGGTCTGGAAGCGCCGCCGCTGCCGCCCCTGTCTGTCCGCATGGACACAGCGCTGACCCAGATCGAGCTTGCTGCCGCAGATAAAGGCGAACGCGTTGCCTGTCTGGAAGCCCGGCGCCATTTTGCCTGGTATTTAAAGGGCGTTGCCCATGCCGGCTTTTTCAAGCGCCAGATCGTACAGGCGGAAACGCTGGACGAGCTGCGAAAGATCTCTGAGGGCATTAAACGTGAATTGAGGTGAGGAGCCTTGGAGCGTGATGAAGAAAAACGCATAATAGACCGGGTCCTTGCCGGAGATGCCCAGGCCTTTGAGGCGCTGGTTCTGGAAAACCAGACTCAGGTCTACAACCTTGCCCTGCGCATGGTCAATAATGAGCAGGACGCCTGCGATATTGCGCAGGATGCGTTTATCCGTGCCTACCGCTCTCTGGGTAATTTCAGAGGCGAAAGTAAATTCTCGGTCTGGCTCTATCGCCTGACCAGCAATATCTGCCTGGACTTTCTCCGGGCTCAGCGCCGCAGCAGGACGATTTCCCTGAGCTATACTCCCCCCGATGAGGACGAGAGCACAGAGCTGAATATTCCGGACGAGCGCTTTGCTCCGCATACACAGCTGGAGCAGAAGGAGCTCCGCGCCGAGCTTCAGCAGGCACTGGGCCAGCTGCCCCCCGAGCAGCGGGAGATCCTGCTTCTGCGGGAGATCAGCGGTCTGAGCTATGATGAGATCGCCCGCTCTCTCACGTTGGAGCCCGGCACAGTAAAATCCCGCATCTTCCGCGCCCGAAAAAAACTGTGCAATATTTTGATGAAGGACCGGAACTTTTCCTCATTTCCATCGTCAAATAGGGCAAAGGGGGTGTGAGTCTTGAACGATTGTGAAAAATATCTGGAAATGATCAGTGCCATGATCGACGGCGAACTCAGTGCAGATGAACGCGCTGAACTCATGACTCACGTATCCGCCTGCAGCAGCTGCCGCTCCGTACTGTCAGCCTTTACCGCTCTTGCAGAGGAGTTCCGCAGCCCCGAACCCGTCCCCGCCGGCCTGTGCGCCGCCGTAATGGAAAAGGTTCGTCAGCCGCAGGGGCGCGTGATCCCGTGGCGCCGCTGGGCCGCATTGGCCGCCTGTCTGGCACTGGTCTGCACGGCTGGGCTGCATATCTGGTCCAACCGCCCGCTTTGGGCCGGAAACCAAGTGGCAACTACCATGGGTGAGCTTTGTACCGCTCCCGAGATCATGTCGGAAAACGCTGACGCATCCGGCTATGAGGCAGAATATGCCGTCTCCAAATTTGCCATGGCTCCTGTGTCTGGTGCAGCCGCGGATGCCGGTACCTATATCGACGCTGTAATGAACGATACAGCCAACTATGTTGAAGCTTCTCTCCTGCTCAGCGGGAACAGCTATGATGCGCCGGACAGTGACACACAGGCTCTGCTGCAAAATCTGATCTACGCAGAGGATGCAGAGGCCCCGGAGAGTGCGCCGGAGTACACGCTGGAACTCTCTGCCGGAAATCTGGTGGAGCTTTGGGATACCGACCAGGGCATCATATGCCGCCTGGACGGATACAGTTTTATCCCTGCCGGAAGCTCCGAAACTATTCTTGAGCTGGTTCACGAAATTACCCAATAAGCAATTGCAGAAAAGAGCGCCGATGGCGCTCTTTTTTACTTGAGATGCGTATAAGCAGGTTGGCAGTATTTGCAGCAGGCGGCAGAATATGATACTATGGATCGGAAATAGGAATATTTTTGATGGAGACGCAACATGGCGGATAAAATAAAAGAGGCTTATCACTCGTCAATAAATATATATGACGATGTCCTGACACAAGGAAATTTTCTCAGCAGACTGTATATAAAAATATTCTGGAGCGGAACAGATGACCTCGCCATAGCGCGCAGAGTTCTTTCCTGCATACCGGAAGATTTCGGCGGCATGATTTTAGATGTGCCTGTCGGAACAGCCGTATTTACCGAAAGCAAATGGAAATCGTTATCCAAGGCTCAGATCATCTGTCTGGATTACAGTGAGGATATGATCGAGCTGGCAAGAAAACGGCTGCATGGATGCTCCAATGTATCTTGTGTTCAGGGTGATGTAGGCGCCTTGCCAATGAATAATGCTTTCTTTGATGTTGTGCTGTCTATGAATGGATTTCATGCCTTTCCCGATAAGGAAAGGGCATTTGAGGAAACATGGCGCGTTTTAAAGCCCGGAGGCAAATTTATCGCCTGCTTTTATATAAAAGGCAAGTCCGGGATCACCGATTGGCTTGTAAATCATATTCTTTCAAAAAAAGGCTGGTTTACTCCACCATTTCCAACGGAAGAACAGCTTCGGAATACCCTGAATCGCCTGTATAAGGATATCGATTTTCATATTGATGGGTCAATGGTCTATTTCTGCTGCACGAAATAATCATTGCGGATACAAATTTAAAGGCTCCCCTTGAGTCCAAGGGGAGCCTTATTGTGTCTTATTGCTCAATTTTAATCTGACAGCTGCGCATGGTCCGCAAAGCTGTCTGATGCTTTTCCGGCGTTACGCCGGCACAGCAGGAGGCATCCACGATCACTTCAGCCTCCGGCAGAAATGCCCGCAGGAGCAGCGCATTGGAGATCACGCAAATATCCGTACACAGTCCGATGAGTGTGATGCTGGATATTTTCTCCTGTTCATCAGCCTTCACCAGAAGCTCTCCCAGCTGCACAGATCCAAAGCTGGGCTTATCCACCACTGTGCTTTCCCGGCACAGCGGAGCCAGTTCCGGACAGATCTCCCAGCCTCTGCTCCCCCGGATACAGTGAGGAACCGGCAGCTCCCGCCCCTCCCGCGAGGCCAGATAGTCCGGCGCATGTGTATCGCGGGTAAAAATCACCTGCCCCTGAAAATTCTGAATACGCTGCACTACCCGTGGAACGATCTGTACGGCCTCCGGCGTTCCCAAAGCACCGTCAACAAAATCGTTCTGCATATCCACAACAACCAGTATGTCCTGCATGGCCGCTCTCC
>CAKTGW010000076.1 GCA_934561725.1 uncultured Oscillospiraceae bacterium | reverse complement strand
CAATTACATGACGGCGAGGCTGAGCAAATGAAGCTGAATGCAGAATTCTTTCACCGGGATTGTCTGGAGCTGGCTCCGGATCTTGTCGGGAAATGGATCGTCCGCACTTTGCCGGACGGCACTGTACTGCGTGCCCGCATCACGGAGACGGAAGCCTACCGCGGCGAAGAGGACACGGCCTGCCATGCCCACCGCGGGCGCACCGCCCGCACGGAAATCCTCTACGGAGAGAGCGGCATAATTTACGTCTATCTCTGTTATGGGATCCATTGGCTTATGAATGTGATTTCCGGCGAACGCGAACAGCCCCAGGGCGTTTTGATCCGAGCCTGTGAGAACTTTGAAGGTCCGGGCCGGCTGACCAAATATCTGCGGATCGACGGCAGCTTTAACCGCCGCAGCGCCTGGAATGACCCTGAGCTCTGGTTTGAGGATGACGGCACAAATTGTACTGTCATCACGGACAAGCGTGTCGGCATAAACTATGCAAGTGAGGCCGACCGGGATCGTCTCTGGCGCTTCAAACTGCAAAAAGTAAGGACGTGATCTTATGCGTCTTTCCGGCCGCTGTTCCGGTATTCTTCTGCCCATCTCTGCCCTTCCCTCTCCCTATGGCATAGGCACACTGGGTAAAGCCGCCTTTCATTTTGCCGACTTTCTGTATCAAAGCGGACAGCGGGTGTGGCAGCTTCTCCCTCTTGGCCCTACCGGGTATGGGGACAGTCCCTACCAGAGCTTTTCCTGCTTTGCAGGAAATCCTTATTTGATCGATCTGGATAGTCTCATTGCTCAGGAACTGCTCCGGCCATCTGAGATCCGTTCCATAGATTGGGGCAGCAGAGCAGACTGCGTGGATTACGCCCGGCTGTATGCCAGCCGCAGAGCAATTCTCCGCTTGGCATTCCAACGTGCGCAGCGTGTCCCTGCTCTGATGGCCGCTGTGGAAGCTTTTCGCTGTAAAAACAGCCGCTGGCTGGAAAATTATGCTTTGTTTATGGCTTTGAAGCACCGCTTTAACACGGCCCCTTGGGATAGCTGGCCGGAAGAGCTTCGTGTCAAAAGTCCGGCTGCGCTGGACGCTTACAGCAAGCTGCTCAGGGACGATATTGCCCTGGAGTATTTTATTCAATACACATTTTTTACTCAGTTCCATACGCTTCATCGGTACTGCCGGCGCAAGGGCATTGCGCTGACCGGTGATCTGCCCATTTATGCCGCTTTCGACTCGGCCGATGTATGGTCTGAACCGGAAGAATTTTTGTTGGACAGCGAACAAAATCCCCTTGCTGTGGCCGGCGTGCCTCCGGATGACTTCTGTCCCACCGGACAGCGCTGGGGAAATCCCCTCTACGATTGGGAATACATGTGCAAAGATGATTTTACCTGGTGGCGACGGCGCATTGCCGCTGCGGCCGCCCTATATGAAATGATCCGATTGGATCATTTCCGCGGATTTGAAAGCTTCTGGAGTATTCCTCCAGACTCACGAACAGCTGAATCAGGCCAGTGGCGTTTGGGCCCTGGCCTGTTTTTTATTCATATGCTCCAAAAATATTTCCCGGATACGCTGTTCATTGCCGAAGATCTGGGTATGATTACAGATGAAGTACATTCTCTGCGCCACGCCGCAGGGATCCCGGGAATGGCTGTACTGAGCTTTGCCTTTGCCCCCGGCAGTGAAAGTCCCTATCTGCCGCATCGTCTGACTGCCGACTGCGTCTGCTGCACTGGCACACACGACAACGCACCGCTGTCTGCCTTCTGCAGCAGTGCAGATGCTGATACTCTGGACTATCTCCGCAGCTACTGCGGTGAAGATCTGCCCTTTTCCATTATCCGCGCCGGCATGACCTCACCGGCCGGGATCTTTATCGCTCAAATGCAGGACTGGCTGGAGCTGGGCGAACAGAGCCGGACGAATACCCCCGGAGCTGTAAACGGCTGCTGGCAGTGGCGTCTGTCTCCCGGCCTGCTCACCAAAGAGCTGCAAGAGAAAATCTATCAGTTAACAAAAGCCGCACATCGTCTGAACAGTCCAATATACAAGGAGGACATGATATGATCGACAGTGAAGCACAAAGCCGAAATATACTTGCTGAGGCCGAAAGGCTCTGTTTTTGCCGCCATCAGCTCTCTCTTGCCGATGCAACTCCCGTGCAGCTCCATGAATGCCTTGCACAGGCCGTTGTAAGCCATCTCTCCGGATGCTGGAACCGCAGCCGCCGAAAGCATGATCTTGGCCGCCATGCCGCTTACCTCAGCGCGGAATTTCTGATTGGCAGATTGATTTACTCAAATCTCTTCAATCTCGGTATTCTCCGGGAAACGGCCGCCCTTCTCGCTGATAAGGGCGTAGACCTCGCCTGCCTGGAAGAAATTGAGGACGCCTCTCTCGGGAACGGCGGCCTTGGACGGCTGGCCGCCTGCTTTCTGGACAGTGCAGCTACCCATAACGTTCCTCTGGATGGCTATGGCCTGCGCTATCGCTATGGACTTTTCAAACAGACCTTTCGTGAGGGCGAGCAGATCGAGCAGGCGGATGACTGGCTGCGCGACGGCGATCCCTGGAGCTGCAGACGATATGGCGAGTCTGTAACCGTGACAATGGCCGATCAGGACGTGATCGCTGTCCCCTATGATGTTCCCGTCATCGGCTATGATACGGACAATGTGGGCACACTGCGCCTTTGGCAGAGCGAATCTGCAAACCCGCTGGATTTTGCCGCCTATAACCGTCAGGACTATGTCACTGCCATGAAGGACAAGAATCTGGCCGAAAGCATCACCAGTGTTCTCTATCCTGATGACAGCACAACGGAAGGCAAACGGCTTCGGCTGAAGCAGCAATATTTTTTGTGCAGTGCCACCATGCAGGATCTGCTTCGCCGGCACCGCCGGGCCGGTGATCGAACGATCAGCGATTTTGCACAGTACCATGCGCTCCAGCTGAACGACACACATCCGGTCCTGGCTATTCCGGAATTGATCCGCCTGCTGATGCGGGAAGGGCTGGACTTTGAAAAAGCCTTTTCCATTGCGCAGCACAGCTTCAGCTACACTAACCACACTGTTCTCAACGAAGCGCTGGAACGCTGGGATCTGCCCCTTCTGGACAGCGTATGCCCCGATATTGCCGGCATTATCCGCCAGATCGATGCACACGCCCGGGCGCAGCTTTGTACCGAGCAGCACCGCGGCCTTCAGATCATTGATAACGGCACTGTACACATGGCCCGGCTGGCCGTATACGCCTCCAGGTATGTAAACGGTGTAGCCGCCATTCACACTGAGATCCTGAAAAAAACTGTTTTCAGCGACTGGTATTCCGTATACCCTGAGCGCTTTCAAAACAAGACAAACGGTATCACTCCCCGCCGCTGGCTGGGGCTGTGCAATCCGGAGCTGTGCGCACTGCTCCGCCGGAATATCGGCAGCGGTTTTTTAAAGGACCTTTCTCTGCTTTCCGAGCTGAAAACCATTCCGGATGACCGGCTCATCTGGGACTTTAACCACATCAAGCACCGGAAAAAGGAGCAGCTGGCGGACTGGATACGGAAACACGAGCATATTGAAATCTCGCCGGATTCTGTTTACGATGTACATGTCAAGCGCCTGCATGAATATAAGCGGCAGCTGATGAACGCCTTTTCCATTATGGATATTTATCTCGCACTGAAACGCAATGAGCTGCAGGATATGCCGCCTGTAACCTTTATCTTCGGCGGAAAGGCCGCCGCCAGCTATACCCGTGCAAAGGCGATCATCCGCTATATCAACCATATAGCAGCGCTGGTCAACAGTGATCCTGATGTTTCCGGCCGCATCTGCGTTGTTTTTGTTCAGAACTACAATTGCAGCTATGCGGAAAAAATCATTCCCGCAGCCGACATCTCCGAGCAGATCTCCCCTGTCGGCTATGAAGCCAGCGGCACCGGAAATATGAAGCTCATGCTCAACGGCGCTGTAACACTGGGTACATTGGACGGCGCCAATGTGGAGATTGCTGAGGAGGTCGGGCTTGAAAACAATTATATTTTCGGTCTGTCCGCCGAAGAGCAGTCGCTCAGCCGCAGCGGTTATAACGCTAAATCGCTGTACGATCAGGACGAAGCTCTCCGCCGTATTGTTGATACGCTGGTCGATGGTACAGTCCCTACAGACAGCGGCCTGCAGGAGCTGCACCACTCTCTGCTGTATGGTGCCAGTTGGCATGCTGCCGATCACTACTATCTTCTGCTGGACTACGCCATGTATCGTCAGGCCAAGCTGAGAGCCATCTGCGACTGGGCCGACCGGTATGCATTCGGCCGTAAATGCCTGATGAACATCGCCAGCGCCGGAAAATTCTCTGCCGACCGCACTGTGCTGGACTATGCCCGTGAGATATGGCAGTTTTAATACTTCGGGCCGCAGAAATCACTCTGCGGCCCGCTTTTTTATGCTTGCCAAACCCGCAGAAATATGCTATAGTATCTGGGCTTGCAGGCAAGACAGTTCGTGACCATCCTGTCTATAAATAAAACTACGGAAACAAGTGAAGAGTGTCTCTTCAGGCAGAAGTCTGCCTATTGTTCCTGTTGTTGATTGGTTAAAATCTACAAGAGGAGTTTTTTTATGCCCAACGAAATCCTGCTGTGCCTTTCAGTCATCGTCTGCTTTGGCGGCGTTATCGCTGCCTATTACTTCTGGGGGCTCTCCGGTCTGTGCGCTTATACCGCATTTGCCGCCGTCACTGCCAATATTGAGGTCCTTATCACCATTGAAGCCTTTGGCATGGAGCAGACTCTCGGCAACGTCCTGTTTGCCGCAAACTTTCTGATCACAGATATCATCAGCGAGCTGTACGGAAAAAAAGAGGCAAACCGGGCCGTGTATATTGGAGCCGGCGCCTCGGCCTTTTTCGTACTGATCTCTCAGCTCTGGCTGTGCTACACGCCCGGTCCGAACGACTGGGCTATGGACAGCATCCGCACTCTATTTGCCATTACGCCCCGCCTCATGCTGGCCAGTCTGTCCGTATATGTGATCAGTCAGCGTCTGGATGTAACGCTCTATCACTTCTGGTGGACGCTTACCAGCAAAAATGGCGACAAACGCAGTTATCTCTGGCTGCGCAACAATGGCTCCACGCTGATCTCCCAGTTTATCAACGCGATCCTCTTTAATGTGTTTGCCTTCTATGGCGTCTATGATCTGTCTACACTTCTGTCTATCATTCTGTCCAGCTATGTGATCTTCATTGCCACAAGTCTGCTGGATACCCCCTTTGTCTACTGGGCACGGCGTATAACACCGCGCGTAAAATAATAAGAAAAAGGAAAAGCACCGGTTCATAAGAACCGGTGCTTTTTGTTTTGTGATAAATCTTAGCGGAACGGGATTTAGCCCTCGATGATCTTCTCGTCCACCAGGACCTGAGCCATCTTGTCGCCTTCCTTTTCCCAGAAAGCCTTGATGACCTTGAACTGGTCGCCAATGCTGAAGTGACGGACACCCAGATCAATGTAGTACTTAGCGTCATCAGCAGTACCGATCTCGCAGCGGGGCTGTACACCGTGAGCCAGAGCGGCCTTGATGCACTTACGCTCAGCCTCTTTGAACTCGTTGACATACTCACCGCGGTTGTAACCCAGGCTCATGCAGTAGTCGGAAGGACCGAACTGGATCATGTCAACGCCGGGGATGGAGCAGAGCTCATCAATGTTGTCAACAGTCTCGTGCTTCTCGATCATGAAGGAGAGGACAATGTCGTTCAGACGGTCAGCATGAGCCATCTGGCCGATGTGAGACTGGCAGCCGATGTAACGGCGGTTGGGGAAGCCGAAGTGACCGCCATGCTGGGGGGTCTTGGGCTTCATCATGCTGATGGACTCACGAACCTGATCGCAGGACTCATGGTCAGCAAACATAATGGCCTGGAAGCCGGCGCAGACAGCCTTCTGGGCAAAATAGCCGCGAGACTGGAAGTCGACCTTCATCATGCTGCCCATCTGGCCCAGCTCGGAAGCACGGCACATATTCTCCAGATCATACTGGG
>CAKTGW010000075.1 GCA_934561725.1 uncultured Oscillospiraceae bacterium | reverse complement strand
GTCAAAGACAGCCTGTATCCGTCCCATATCCGCGCCGGGGTTATATTGTATGACGGTTTTAGCCAGGTCGTCATAGAGCTCCTGTACTGTTTTCGTCTTTGTAGTCTCCATATTTTATCCCCCGTTTCCGACCGAATGTTCCAGTGCCTGCATAAGCGGCGCCGCAGCCAGATCGGCCTTTCCTTGTGTTTTTGTCTGTTTCAGGCGGATCACCTCGCCGTCAGCCTCCAGCTCCAGCAGACCGGTCTCGGCAAAAATGCGCAGCATGGCACAGGCCATAGCCGGCGGCAGTCCGGCAGATGTGAAGGAGCAGGATAGAGCAGAGCACGGCAGCTCGACTGTACCGCCGCAGCGGGACAGATAGCGCCATAGCCGGGCAAAATCCGAACGATTAGGCAGAATATCAGCGCCTTCGCCAAATTCAGGCGGCTGGCCGTTCAGAAGCCGGCTGCACAGCGCCTGAGTGTCATAGCGGCGGATGTCTGTTACGATCAGCTGTACGGAGATGCGGGAGCGGTATTCATTGATCTGCGGATAAAAAGCAACATCCACGCGATCACCGGCGCGCAGCCCCAGCTCCTGTTCCGTATGAGAAAAATATACACATTCCAGATGAACGCCGCGCTTGCTGATGTTCAGACGAAGGTGGCGGCCGCCGCCCATGGGGATCACATTGTCCAGCACGGCGTTGATAATGCACAGCCGGGGACGGGGATTGCCGTTGCCGCAGGGCTCCAGCAGCTCCAGCGAACGCACACAGTCAATAGACAGCATGGCAGGATCGTCAATGCGCAGGTCAAGGTCTATGCTGGGCGGCTCGGTGGGCAGATTTTTCCGGTAATAGTCGGTAAAAGCCTGGGTAAAGGCCGGGATCTTATCCCTGGAAATATTCAGGCCGGCGGCCAGAGCATGTCCGCCGAAGCTGTCCAGATACGGCGCACAGGCGGAGAGCGCCTCAAACAGATTGAAACCGCCGTAGCTGCGGCAGGAACCCTTGCCTTTGTCTCCGTCCAGACAGATCATGATGGTGGGAAGGGAGTAGGACTCTGCCAGCCGGGAGGCTACGATGCCGACTACGCCCTGATGCCAGTTCTCGGCTACCAGTACGATGGGGCTGTTGGCCGGGTGATCCTTCAGCATGCGGCAGGCCTGCTGCCAGATCTCATGCTCCATATCCTGGCGGGAACGGTTCAGTTCGCAGAGCTCGGCGGCCAGCCGGGCAGCCTCGTCCGGGGCCTGCGCCATGAGCAGATCGGCAGCGCGGAAGGCGCAGCCGAGCCGTCCTGCGGCGTTCAGCCGCGGCGCAAGGGTAAAGCCAACTGTTGTGGCGTTGGCCCGGCGGGCATCTATCCCGATCTCACGCAGAATGGCGCCAATTCCCGGTCGTGGATTTTCCGAGAGCTTTTTCAGTCCCGTGCGGACGATGGCGCGGTTAAAGCCGGTCAGCGGCATAACGTCGGCCACAGTGCCCACAGCGACCAGATCGGCATATTCGTCCAGCATAGCCTCTTCACTGCCATGGAGTGCGCAAGCCAATTTAAAAGCTACGCCTACACCGGCTAGAGCGTGGCCGTTTTCTGGATCAGGACTGCGCTTGGGATCCACGACCGCATAAGCCCGGGGCAGCTGCTCCTGACATTCATGATGGTCGGTGATCACCATATCGACTCCCAGAGAGCGGGCAAACTCCGTCTCCTGCGCGGCGGTGATGCCGCAGTCCACGGTGATAATTAGGGTAACGCCCTGCGTAGCCAGAGACTGAATGGCGCCGGTGTTTACACCATATCCCTCTTCAATGCGGTCGGGAATGTATGAAATGCAGTCCAGGTGCATGTGGCGGTGCAGATAATCGGTCATCAAACAGGTAGATGTGATGCCGTCTACGTCATAATCACCGAAAACGGCACATTTTTCACCCCGTTCCGCGGCAAGACGGATACGGGTGCAGGCCTTGTCCAGGTCGTCCAGCCGGATCTGCGTCAGGGCGGCGTCACCCGCACCGGAGAGAAAGCGCTGTGCCTGCGCTGCGCTTGTTATGCCCCGGGCATATAAAATAGCGGCCAAGAGCGGTGTGAGCCCGGCGGCAGTCAGCTCGCCGGGAACCACTACCGGACCCCGGGGAATATTCCAGATCATTTTTTGCTTCATTCTATCTATTCCGTCGTTACAATATATATAATATTATATATTACCTTAAAATGTATGCCTTTGCAACGGAAATATAAAGAATTCATAACTGCTGCGATGCGGACGATCAGAAATCGCGTCTTGACGCTCTTTTTGAACGGTGATATGATAACAGTAATCTGCCGGAGTGGCGGAATTGGCAGACGCCACGGACTTAAAATCCGTTGAGGTCTAACCTCGTGCCGGTTCAAACCCGGTCTCCGGCACCACGCCGCCGTAAGCGATACACAGCTTGCGGCGGTGTTTATATTAAAAACAGTCTCTCATTCGATCTGCGGCCGCCTTTTGGCAGCGCGGCTTGCCCTGCAACCGTCCGTTGCGCAATTTCCAGCGCAAATTGGTGGCGTGCAACCGCGTTTTGCGGTATGATAAGGCCAGAAATCGATGCAAGGAGTGAACGCTGATGACGTTTGGCGAAAAGCTGCTCAAGGCACGTAAGGACCGGGGATTGTCACAGGAGGAACTGGCGGCAAGGCTGGGCGTGTCGCGGCAGGCGGTATCCAAGTGGGAGACCGAAGAATCAAGACCGGATCTGGACAAGCTGGCTGCCCTGTGTACAGAGCTGGGATTGAGTATGGATTTCCTGTGTCTGGGCCGGCAGGCGGCAGAGCCGGCTTTGGTTCCGGAAGGCCGGAGCCGAAAATGGCCGGCGATTGCTGCCGCACTGCTGATATTTGCTCTGGGCATGCTTGCCGGCCGTGCGCTGTTTCCCGTTCATCAAGTGGAGTACCAGATAGAGTACCGGACGCCGGAATTGACAGTGGAGAATATCGGACTTGTGGATGTGCAGATCTGGACAGACTGGAGCGCCGAGCTGAATCAGAAGGTGTGGAAGCTTTCCGTTATGCCGGGGATGCCTGCAGACGGCCTGCAGGTGCGATTCCTGATCGAAAACAGCTATGGCGTAAAGAATGCGGAGCTTCAGGGAACAGATGAGGGTGTTTCCTATGCAGCGGTTTATCCCGTGCTGAATGGGGGCAGCCAGAGCTTTATTGCAGAGCTGGAGCTGAACGGACAAAAGCAGCGGATCCCGCTGATGCGCGCCGAAGATATCCGGGAGAACGGTTACACGCAGGTCTGGCAGTGGGAAAAATAACATAGGTATAGAATGGACACGAGGGACTTTTTTCGTGTCCATTTTTCGTTTTCGAACGCTACAATGGACTTATCATCAGCAAACGGGGCAAAAGCGGTGAAAATGCCAGATGGGTACGCTTATCTTCGTCTGCTGGGTATTCGATCAAAGGGAGGAATTGCGGTGGCTGCGGAGCATTTGACCCATCAGCGGGAGCTGCTGTATCTGCCGGCGGACGAAATCCTGCCGAATCCGGTCCAGCCCCGGCGCTGCTTTGAGGAGGAAGCGCTGCGGGAACTGGCGGACTCTATTGCCGTTCATGGGATCCTTCAGCCGCTCACTGTGCGGGCGCGCCGGGGACGGTATGAGCTGATCGCCGGAGAGCGCCGTCTGCGGGCTGCCAAGATGGCCGGTCTGAAAAATGTGCCCTGTCTGGTCGTGGATGTGACCACGGAGGAATCCAGCCTGTTGGCACTGGTGGAAAATCTTCAGCGCAGGGATCTGGACTTTATAGAAGAGGCGGAGGGAATATCCCGGCTGCTCCGCATCTTTGGACTGAGCCGGGAAGAGGCGGCGCAGAAGCTGGGCAAGTCGCCTTCGGCTATCGCCAACAAGCTGCGCATTCTGAAGCTGCCGCAGGAGGTGCTGGAAGGTCTGCGTAGGGAGGGACTGAGCGAACGGCACGGACGGGCGCTGCTGCGCCTGCCGGACCGGGAGAGCCAGATGGAGGTTTTTGAGATGATCGTCCGCCGGGGGCTGACTGTTGCGGCCACGGAGGCGTATATCGACCGCCTCCTGGCAGAGAAGCAGAAATCGGCCCGGAGAAGCAAATTCATCCTAAAGGATGTACGGGTGTTCCTGAATACGCTGAACCGGGGACTGGAGCTGATGCAGCGGGGAGGTATTGCGGCGGATGTCCGCCGGGAGGACAGGGAGGACGAGCTGGTGCTGACCATAAGTATTCCGCGCCGGCGCAGCTGCTGAGCGGAGCAAAATGCATTTATTGTGAAAAATCCTTGACATTTCAGCAAAAAAGAATATAATAATTAAGCCTGTCCATGTGCGCAGGCAGCCTTGCTCCTGCCGAGAGCAGGGGCCATATAGTCCAAAAGGAGGTGCTCAAATGGCAAAGGTAAGTGAAAAGTACGAGGCGATGTACATCATCAACCCCACTCTGGGTGAAGAGGAGACTGCATCCATCGTCGAAAAGTTCAAGGCACTTGTTGAGCAGCACGGTACTCTCGATGAAGTGGAGGAGATCGGTAAGCGCAAGCTGGCTTACGAGATCAACGACATGACCGAGGGCTACTATGTTCTCGTCAAGTTCACCAGTGATCCTGCATTCCCCGCCGAGCTGGACCGTATCCTCGGTATCACCGACGGCGTGATGCGTTCTCTCATTACTCTCAGAGCTGAGTAAGGGAGGAACCGTAATGCTCAATCACATTACCCTGATGGGACGGCTCACTCGGGATCCCGAGCTGCGCTACACCCAGTCGGGGACTCCTGTCGCGTCCTTCTCTCTGGCTGTTGACCGGGACTTCGGTTCCCGTGACGGCGGAGAAAGACAGACCGATTTTATCGACATCGTCGCATGGCGTCAGACTGCTGAGTTTGTGTCCAAGTATTTTGCTAAAGGCCGTATGGCCGTTGTCTGCGGACGTTTGCAGATCCGCGACTGGCAGGATAGAGACGGCAATAAGCGCCGCAGTGCTGAAGTAGTGGCCGACAACGTCTATTTCGGGGACTCCAAGCGTGATAACGCGGGCGACCCCGGAGCACAGACCTATGCACGGCCCCAGGGCGGCGCCCCGGCGTACTCTGCCCCCGCTTCTGCTCCTGCATACGGCGGATATGAGTCCGGCGGCTCTGCTTTTTCCGAGCTGGACGATGGCGACGGCGACCTGCCGTTTTGATTTTCCCGTAACAGGGAGCATATTTTATTAAGGAGGATACAGCCTTGGCTTTCGATAGAGATCGCAACCGGAACCACAAGCGCCGCAAGGTTTGCCAGTTCTGCGCTGATAAGTGCCAGTCTATTGACTATAAAGATACTGCAAAGCTTCGCCGCTTTATGTCTGAGCGTAGCAAGATTCTGCCCCGCCGTACTACCGGCACCTGCGCTATGCATCAGCGTCAGCTCACTGAGGCTATCAAGAGAGCTCGTCAGATCGCTCTTCTGCCCTATGTGACCGACTAAAAAGATGGCTTTTGCCCTTCCCGGATTCTTTCGGGAAGGGCTTTTTCATTTCCGGGATCCGGGAGCTAAGCGGGTCGCCTGCATGTTTGCGGGCGGTTTTTTGCTGTATTTATCATAAAACGATGAAAAATGCTGCAAATATTAGCAGATACACCAGCAGACAAATGAAAACGATTGTGATATATTACAAATAAAACGCCTACACAAAGTGAGTAGGATATTCAAAATTAGGCAAGTGTTTAAATAATATGAAGAATTGAGCAAGTTAGAAACAGCATAATGCACAAAATTGGTTCGCGCATTTATCTGACACAGTGCCTGGAAAATTATTGACAAAAGAGCTTTGAGAGCGTATTCTGAAATTGTTAAAAAATTATCACCCGTGGCAAAGGATGATTTACAGCAAGGGATCAAAAGAACGAAAGGAGCACATCCACTATGAAGGTAACAGAGATCATGGCAAGGCGAGCCGCACTTTCTTTTGAGGTTTTTCCACCTAAAACTGAGGTGGGAGAAAACAAGCTGATGGGGCCGGGCGGCGTGATCGAGCAGCTCGGCACGCTGAAACCGGATTACAT
>CAKTGW010000074.1 GCA_934561725.1 uncultured Oscillospiraceae bacterium | reverse complement strand
TGAGTTGCGGAATTGCATACCGGGATGTATAGCATTCTACCGGCTATTTGAGTATGCTCAGGGTGAAAGGAGGAAAACATGGCATTTTCAGAAAAACTATATGAACTCCGAAAGAAAGGCGCTCTTTCACAGGAGCAGCTTGCCGAGCAATTAGGCGTATCCAGACAAGCTATATCAAAATGGGAATCGGGGAAAGCCGTTCCGGAAACCGATACTCTTATTTCGATCAGTAAGTATTTTGATGTTTCGCTGGACTATTTGGTGAAAGAAGAAAACCCTATATCAGAAGATGCTGTGAGTTTAGAAGTCCATCAGACCGAGAAGGCGAATGGGCATGAGAAGCGCATCCTTGGTATAGCCACTTGTATCATCGGAATAGTTATGCTGATCATCTGGGGAATTGTATCTGTTTTTATACCGTCTGCATCGGAACAAATTGGGACATCTTCCATGGTGACAATAGACGGGAATGGTATTTTCCTGCTTATCTGCCTTGCGGCGATCATTGCCGGTGCTGTTTTGCTCCTTAAAAGTACATCAAATAAATAAGGAGGATTCTGATGAAAACGTTATCTAATTTGTTTTTAGTCCTGGCTGTTCTTCTGTCGGATGTGATGTGTGCTGTTGTTGCATGCAACTATTGCGACATGGTGTGGGGGATCAAATATGCTGGTTATAGTGCTCCGGTCTCAACAGCGTTTTTGGCAGCGATTCCCTTTGCAATTGCTATTGTGGTATGCGTTATCGTTGCGCTGTATTTTAAGAGAAAAAGCAATTAACGAAGAAAGCAGCAAAATTACACTTTGGCCAAGAAACGACAAGCTGTAAAACCGGCTTGTCGTTTCTTACTTTACAGGAATTTTACAAAAGTTTCCCAATTTGCTTGTAGAGAACAGGATAATTTGTTATAATTACATACAATGTACGATGTTCACAATGGTGGGAACAAAGTAAAGGAGAAGTAGAGCTCATGGCCTTGACGAGTACAAGCCTGCCGGCAAAAAAACGGATTTTGACGGTTTGTGTCAAGCTCTTTCTGGAACAGGGGTATAAAAAAACAACAGTTGCCGAGATCGTCCAGAAAGCAGGTGTCTCCAACAGCAGCTTTCAAAATATATTCAGAGCCAAAGACGGTGTGCTGCTTGAACTTGTGGAATTTATGTTCGGCAACCAGTTCAACATGGCCCGCCGGCTGTCGGCTGCAAAGCTCCCGCCTGTCTGCGTCTATGCAGTGGAGACGGCCATACAGCTTACTATGACAGAGCTGAACGAAAACCTGCGGGAAATATATATTGAGGCGTATACACAGCACGAGGCTTCGGAGTATATTTTCCGGGAGACGGCAAGAGAAAACTATCAGATCTTCAGCGCCTATCAGCCGGAGCTTACGGAAAAGGATTTTTTTGTTCTGGAGATCGGTTCTGCAGGGCTTATGCGGAGCTATATGGCCTATCCGTGCAGCGAGACATTTACTCTGGAGAAGAAGCTGCGCAGCTTTCTGAAGATGAGCCTGCGTGCATATAAGGTGCCGGAGGCAGAGCAGAAGATGGCGCTGGACTTTATGGAAAAGCTGGATATACGCGCGGCAGCCGGACAGGTCATACAGGAAGTGTTCAAGGTCTTGGCCATGCGGTATGAATTTACATTGTAGAAAAAAGCAGACCCGTGATCGGGCCTGCTTTTTTATTACCTCAGAAGAAAAAGCGTTTGGGGCGAAGATAGAGAATATTGCTGGCAAAGTAATTGCTGTACTGTTGTACATAGTGCTGAAAATCCTGCCAGCGTATGTAGTAGGCCTGTCCCCAGGAGGAGACGCGGAGCCACTGGTCATCGGCGGCGGTAATGGTGACATAGTGGGCGCATGTGCCGCCTGCGGGACGGTAGTTGCCGGCCGGCGTCTTTTTATAGAGTGTCAGGCTCTTGCGCCGCCAGAACAATGGGAGGTTTGGACCGACTGCCAGAATGACCGGCATGTCCCGGCTCAGCATTTGTGCGATACAGCGCTGCAGGCGGCCGGAACGCACGCCCCAGAATGCACGGACGGGCCAATGCTTCCGGAGGAAAAACCGGTTCAGCCCCAGTGCCATGAGCCAGCCGCTCAGGCCAAAGTGCGGGATCAGTGGGAGATAGTGCGTTTGCAGCTCCTTCAGCAGCGCATTGTATTCGGAAGCAGGAATATTTTCTGACCGCTCCAGAAGAGGGGGGAGATCAGTCTCATGGGCGCTCAGATAGACGAGCAGATCTGCAGCGGCAACCACACCGCATCCGCAGCGGCGCAGCAGTTTTCCGGAAGCCTGACGCTGATTTCCGCCATAGGAGACAAGACTGCCATAGCGGACCGATACATATTTGTGGCGCAGCTTTTTTTCCAAAATGCATACCTCCGTGGATCCGTAAGGATCTTAAATCGCTGAACAGGCATCCGGCCAGATCGCCGTGGAGAGGTCAACATGGCCATCCGGACGAAAGGGGATATTTTCCAGCTCCAGCAAAAGACGGTGCGTGCGGCGGCCGTCGGGCATGAACGCAGCGGAAAGACGCCCGGTGCGGTCTACAACGCGGTGGCAGGGTACATCCGGCGGCGCCTGATGCAGAGCGTATCCTACGACACGGGACAGGCGCGGATTGCCAAGAATACGCGCCAGTGAACCATAGGTGGTCACACGGCCGGACGGGATCTGGCGGACAAGGGCATAAATCTCTTCGTATAGTGCGGACATGGTTCAATGCTCCTTTTTTGAGCGGGAAGTCTTTTTGTGCTGAGAGAATGCGTCCTTCAGCCTGTCCATTCCCCGGCACAATACATAGAAGGTAGGGGCGCTGAGCAGTGCGAATACGGCCAGAACAAGCTGAGATGCAAAATCCAGCGGGGAGATCGTAAACAGCTCCGGCAGGAACAGGAGAGCCAGAACCATCAGTACAGCCATGGAGATCAGCAGCACGCGGCGCAGTGCGTTCAGCGGCTGGCTCGTGCGGTAGAGCATCAGCAGGCCGACGATGCCTATGATCACGGCACAGATGCTGCTCATCATATCCTCGGCTACATCAAAAGCCAGATAGAAGAGCAGCACGCCCAGAACCATGAGCAGATCCGTCAGTGCAGCGGGCAGCGCGCGGTACAGAACGTTCCGGAGAAATTTTCCGGTGATCATGCTTGTATTCGGTTCCATTGCCAGAATAAAGGAGGGAATACCAATGGTCAGGGTGGTCATCAGGCTCAGCTGTGAGGGCGTAAGCGGGTAGGGTAGAGTGAAGAACAGCGAGATCAGAGCCAGCAGAAAAGAGAAAATATTTTTTACCAGAAACAGTGAGGCTGAACGCTCGATGTTATTGATGACACGGCGGCCTTCCATGACCACAGAGGGCATATTGGCAAAATCAGAGTTCAGCAGGACAATATTAGAGGCGCGGCAGGCCACATCGCTGCCGGAAGCCATGGCAATGCTGCAGTCGGCCTCCTTCAGAGCCAGTACATCATTTACGCCGTCACCGGTCATGGCCACGGTGTGTCCGGCAGCTTTCAAAGCCTGGACCAGAGCGCGCTTCTGAGCCGGAGTAACACGGCCGAAAACAGTGTACCGCCCGGCGGCATCGCGCAGCTTATCGGCATTGTCCAGAGTGCGTGCGTCCACGCATTTTTCGGCGTTGGGGATACCGGCACGGCGGGCAACCTCAGAGACAGTCACATGATTGTCACCGGAGATGACCTTAATATCCACACCCTGCTGAGTGAAAAAGCGGAAGGTGTCCGGCGCGTTGGCGCGAACCTTATTGGAAAGCAGGATTAGAGCAATGGGAAGCTGGGGGCCTTGCGGCGGAAAATCAGCTAATGCGCCGTCATACAGGCTCAGCAGCAGAACACGGCAGCCCTTGGCTGCGTATTCCTCGATAACAGAGGCGTATTCGGTGTAGCGTGTGCCGAGGATCACATCCGGTGCTCCAAGAAGGTAAGTCTCGTCCGCGTTGAAGGTGACGCCGCCGTATTTTTTCGCAGAGGAGAAGGGCAGCGTCTGTACTGCGTTTTGCTGTACAGTTCCGCTGAAATGCTTTTTCAGAGCAGCCATGGTATCGTTATCTGCATCAAAGGCGGCAGCATAATCGGTCATGATCATGCGGATATCTGCCTCGTTGTAGCGCTCGGGACACAGCGGATGGATATCGTCCACGATCATTTTATTTTCGGTAATGGTGCCGGTCTTGTCCACGCACAGCGTGTCCACACGGGCCAGAGTCTCGATGCAGGCCATCTCATGCACCAGCGTTTTGCGCCCGAGCAGACGGATAATGCTGGCCACAAGCGCTACGCTGGTGAGCAGATACAGCCCCTCGGGGATCATGCCGACCAGTGCGGCTACGGTAGAGACTACGCCGTCCTGTACGCTGCGGTGCAGCCAGTAGATCTCTTTGATGCACAGGGCAACGCCCAGAGGCACAAGCAGGATGCCGATCCACTTGACCAGCTTGGAGAGGGTACGCATCATTTCGCCTTGACTCTCTCCGGTCTGCTTTTTTGCCTCAATCGTCAGGCGGGAGACGTAAGAGTTGCGGCCCACCTGAGTGAGACGGGCGCGGCAGCTTCCATTGACTACAAAGCTGCCGCTGAGCAGGCTGTCGCCTGCGTTCTTCTGTATTTCATCGGCCTCGCCGGTGATCAGCGCTTCATTGACCTGGCAGCTGCCTTCTGCCACCACGGCATCGGCATAGATCTGGCTGCCGGCAGAAAACAGAACAATATCATCCCGCACCAGCTCGCTTGTGGGCAATGTGCAGGTGCGCCGATTGCGTACGGCAACGCCCTTCGGGGCCGTGATCAGGCTCATTTTATCCAGAGTGCGTTTGCTTTTCAGTTCCTGGGCGATGCCAACGAATGTATTGGCAAAGACAACGCCCAGAAAAGTGAGATTATACCAGGAGCCAACGGCGATGACGCAGATGGCCAGTATGAAAAAGACAATGTTGAAATAGGTAAATGTGTTGGAGAGAATGATCTCTTTTACCGTCTTTGTGGGTGGTGCGATCTCGCAGTTGTCATATCCGCCTGCGCGGCGCTCTTCAACTTCACGGTCATTCAGACCCTGCCGGGGATCCGGACAGATAACAGGAATTTCCGGCCGCGCATCTGTCGGTTCCGGTGCCGGGCGGCGTAAATGCTTCAGCTCCATGGCTGCCTCCAATTATAAAAGCCGCAGGGGGAAGACCACCGGCGGTTTGCGTTCAATCTATCTTGAATTATAGCATAGTTTTTGACGAATTATATGCGATTTTGTGAATTTTTCATCTATAGGCTCAGTAAAGTCCGGAGAAGCAAAAACAGCGGCTGCATAGCCGCTGCTTTTGCTGGGAGCATCAATTGATGTTGTCATTAAAGTTCAGGAAGATCTGTGCCACCTGGGCACGGGATGCCGTACCGCTGGGGACAAAGCGGCCGTCTCCCATGCCGCTGATGATCCCGGCGCCATGCAGCGCATTTACGGCTTCAACAGCGTAGGCGGAGATCTCGCTGCTGTCAGAAAAACTACCGCCGGAGCTGCCGGAGAGACTGATGCCGTAGGCGCGGACGTATTTATAGAGCATAACGGCCATATCCTGACGCAGAACACTGTCGCTGTCACGGAAATTACCGCCCGAAGAAGAGGCAATGCCTGTGAGGCAGGCCCATTTTACTGCATTTGTATAGTATTGCCCATCCTTCAGATCTGTAATACGGCCGTCATAGACCAGCAGAAGATCGCCGCGGATCCAGCCGGTCATCCCGCCGGCAGTGATCTTATACCAGTCGCCGCTGGAATCCAGGACGGATACAACATCATAGAGGTCAAAATAGCCCAGAATGGCGCTGGTGGTGTTGGGCTCGGCGCGCAGACGGACTTCGGTGCCGCCCACAAGTCCCAGCTCACCGTCTAACTGAGATGGGATCCCTGCCAGACGTGAGAGAACCGTGATGAACATACCGCGGGTCATTGTGGCATCCGGAGAAAACGCCGATGCCGAGGTGCCGTTGAACAGGCTGTTTTTATATACATAGCTCACGGCCGGACGGTACCAGGCCGAAGAGGATACATCGGTAAAGGGGAGGGCGGTCGTATCCCGGAACTGAACTTGTACGGTATGATCGGCGCTGATATTTGTAAGGGTGTATTG
>CAKTGW010000073.1 GCA_934561725.1 uncultured Oscillospiraceae bacterium | reverse complement strand
GTGCGGAGAGGTCCGCATCTCCTGTCTTCGTCTGGAGCTGTGGGATCTGCTGCGGTTATTCTCTGTCCGCTGTACGCCCTGCCGCGAGGTACGCACTGTGATCTATCCCCAGCCGGCCAAGCTGGAGCTTTCCCTCTCCCGTGCGGCTATAGGAACTGCCAGCTCTGAAGGACTGATGCAGAACCGCCGCGGAAATGATCCCAGTGAGATCTTTGACCTGCGGGAATACGTACCAGGCGATGATATCCGCGCCATTCACTGGAAGCTTTCCTGCAAGACAGATTCTCTGGTGCTGCGCCAGGCCAGCGATCCCTCACATTATGAGATCGTCCTGCTGCCGGATCTGGGGCTGACTCAGAATGGGCAGAACGTCTCCCCCTCCGAGCTGAATACGGCCGCAGCGCTGACAATTGCCCTGGGTGAGCAGCTGCTCCAGCAGGGCGTTGTTTTCTGTCTGGCCATCCCCACCTCTCAGGGGCTCCATGTAAGCGAGGTACGCAGTCTGCGCGAGCTGCATCAGCTTCTGCCCCAATGGCTGGGTCTGGCCGTTCAAGCCCGCAGCGGCGTCGGCCTTCAGGTCTTTCTGGCCGAGCGCATGGAGCAGTATTTTACCCGTATGCTGATCGTAAGCGCCGGCAAGTACACGCAGGATATGAACCGGCTGAACAAACATATCGGCGTGACCGTAGTCAGCACAGCAGATGACGCCTCCGCCCCCTCTTATACGCTTCTGGGCGCAGCCTGCGAGGCCGTTGTGCTGCCCACTGCCCCAAATCCGGGCGAAAGCTACCGGATCATCTGCTGATTCTACATAGGAACGGAGAATAACATGCCACAAACCACAACCTCCGAAATCTGGCTTGCCGAGCCGCAGCGCTACAAGAGCTTCTCACTGCTGTGGAACGGCCTTCTCTCTGTATTTCTGCTCTGGGGATGCCTGAGAGCTCTGAGCCTGCCCTAGTCCGCACTTGCCGATGTTCCCAGCCTCTATTGGCCGCTTTTTGCCGCCCTGGGTGTCTGGCTTCTCTGCACCGCCGGTTCAGTGAGCGGCCGCAGCTGGCTGCTGTGGAGTGCCCGGCTGCTCCCCTGTCTCATCCTGCTTCTGCTTCTCGGCTTCGGCAGCATCTGGCAAGGTCTGCTGCTGTGCTTCAATTGCCTCATCACTAACTGGAACCGGCTGCATCAGGGCGGCATCGCCCTGTTTCCCACGGCTGCTACTGCTCAAAGCCTGATGAGCATCTCTATCCTGACTGCTGTTTTTCTGGGAGAAGTCATTCAGTACGCCGCAGAGCGTCGGCGTCTGCTTTTCTGCGGTATTCTGGGCGGACTTCTGCTCCTGCTTCAGCTGCTGGACGGCACACTGTCCCTGTGGGCCTGCGCACTGTATCTGAGCGGTCTGCTGGGCCTGTGGTTTACTGCCGCTTCTGCCCCCTCCCGCCAAGCTGTCCGTCTGTGGCTGCTCTGCACAGCAGTCCTGTGCCTGTGTGCATTTGTAAGCTCGCGCACGGAGCTGGACTATGTGACCAACGCGCGGCATGACGCCGCCCGGGAGATACACACACTGCGCTATGGTGAGGATCTTCTGCCGGAAGGCCATCTGGACCGCGCTGCTGCGCTGCACAGCGGTGACGGTGAGCTGCTGAAAATATACACCACTCAGGAAAAATCCATCTATCTTCGCGGCTTTATAGGCGCCGACTATCAGGACGGTGTCTGGACATCGCCTGCCGATGCCGCCTATGGCGGTGATTACGCCGGCATGATGCGCTGGCTGAACGAGCAGGGCTTTGATCCGCTGACTCAGGTTGCCGACTATTACACGCTCTCCGATCCTGACGATTCGCCGGAGGGCAATCAACTGACCGTAGAAGTTCCCGGCGCCGCCCGCTGCTATATCTACGCTCCTGCCGGGACGGACGCCGCTTCTGCCGCCCGCTTCGCCGAGAAAAAGGATCTGCGTTTTGCACCTAGAGGCTTTTTCGGGCAGAATAAATACACGCTGGAAGAGTACTCTTCCTCCAAGCCCGCCGAGCTGACCATCCGCGCCGACTGGGTGGAAAATCCCGAAACAGAGGCGCAGGCTCGTTACGCCCAGGCCGAAGCCGTATACCGGAACTTCGTATATCAGACCTACACCCAGGTGGACACACAGCTGGAGCCGCTGATCCAGTTCCTGTTCTGGACAGACAACGTACCGGAAACTGGCAGCGTATACAGCGCTCTGGACCATATCCGGACCGTATTGAAAACTACTGTTCCTGCACTGCCGGACGGGCTTGCTCTTGCAGCAGACCCCATAAGCGAATTTCTCACCGGCACCCGGGAGGGAAACTCCATGCTGTACGCCTCTGCCGCCGTGCAGGCGCTGCGCAGCCACGGCCTGCCGGCGCGCTATGTGGAGGGCTATTACCTTTCCGCAGAATCCAGTGCTGCCGGAACCGTTTCTCTGACCGGGCAGGATGCCCACGCCTGGGCTGAGGTTTATTTTGACGGTGTGGGCTGGCTGCCCGTTGACGTGACTCCCGGCTATTACTATGATGCCGTTACTCTGCGGCAGATGGTGCTTCTGCCAGATACTATCCGCAAAACAGCTGCTCTGGACGACAGTCCGGACGGCGCCGATCCACTCACAGGCAGCGAGGAGGCCTCAAAGCCCTTCCCCTCTCCTACGGAGCTTGCCCGGAACACAGTCCTGCTCCTGCTTGGCTTTGTCTCCCTGCTTGTCCTGCTGCTGACCTTTTTCCTGATCCTGCTCGAGCTGCTGCGGCTCATTGTTGAGCGCCATGCATACGCCGTTTACCACGCCGCCGCACCGGGAAAACGGGTCGAGCTGCTGCAAAAGCGTCTGTTCTCTCTCCTGTCCCTTTGGGGGATCGATGCCTGTCTGGGCTGGAATACCGCTCAGACCGATGCTGCGCTGTCCAGCCGCTTTGCGGATATCACTCCGGGAGACTACGTCAGAGTCGCCTCTCTGCTTGAGAAATCGCTTTACGGCGGCATTGAGCTGGAGCCCTTTGAGCTGCGCGCCATACATGCTCTGCGGGATAAATTGACCATTGTTCCCGTCTCCACTCCGCATCAAATGTATTGGAAGCTTCGCTACAGCCGCTTGATTGCCTTGTTCTCCGAATGGCAGCTGACTTCCGCCCTGTCTCACCGAAAGATCTCAGAAAATTGAATCAACACATGAAAACAGCCCGGACATTTTGTGTCCGGGCTGTTTTCCGTCTATTGTTCTACATTCTACATAACTACATAAACAGGCTCATCTGGCTGGTCGTAGGCATATCGCCCAGCGCGCCCATGTCGCGCAGCATATCCAAATGGCTCTGGCTGACCCGCGTGCAGGCCGCCTGTACCTCTTCTACAGAGATAAAGCGTTTGCCGCCCTCCCTGCACTTGACGAGATCCCATGCGGCGCTCTCACCCAATCCGCTGATGGCCTTAAACGGCGGCCGCAGCGTATTGCCCACGATCTTGAAGCGTGTTGCCTCCGAATCATACAGATCAATATTGGAGAAGCTGAAGCCGCGCAGATAAAACTCGTAACATGCTTCCAGGGTCGTATACAGATCCTGCTCCTTGGCCGTTGCATCAGGATTATTCTTGATCTCCTTGAGCTTTGCACGCACCGTATCGATCCCCTTTGTCATCATGGCAGCATCAAAGCCGTCCTTTTGACAGCGGCGGTAAAAATACGCAGCATAGAAAGCCAGCGGCCTATGGACCTTGAACCAGGCAATGCGGAACGCCATCATCACATAGGCCACGGCATGGGCCTTGGGGAACAGATAGGCGATCGTGCGCAGTGATGTGAGATACCACTCCGGCACGCCCAGACGCACCATCTCTTCCTCCCAGCCCGGCTGGAAGCCGCCTTTTTTCACGCGGCCCTTTCGCACGGCCTCCATGATCTTAAAGGCCATCTTCTCATCCATGCCCTTCCCGATCAGATAAAGCATAATATCATCACGGCAGCCGATAGTCTGATTGATGTCCGCTGTCCCGGAGAGGATCAGATCCTTTGCATTGCCCAGCCACACATCCGTACCATGTGAAAAGCCGGAAAGACGCACCAGCGTATCAAAGCCCTTGGGCTGTGTATCCACCAGCATCTGTCTGGTAAAGCTGGTTCCAAACTCCGGAATACCGATCGTACCCGTCTGGCCCACAACTGGATCATCATTTGTCAGGCCCAGAGGCTCTGCCGAACGGAAAATTCCCATCGTCTCCCGGTCATCCAGAGGGATCTTTTTTGCATCCACACCGGTCAGATCCTCAAGCATGCGGATCATGGTGGGGTCATCATGGCCCAGCATATCCAGCTTCAGCAGGTTGGCTTCCATACTGTGATATTCGAAATGGGTCGTGATAATGTCCGTATCCTTATCATCGGCCGGGTGCTGCACCGGGCAGAAGTCGGTAACATCCTTGTTCTGGGGAATAATGACCAGTCCGCCGGGGTGCTGGCCAGTTGTACGCTTAACGCCTACGCAGCCTTGTGCAAGGCGGTTTTCTTCCGCCTTGGTCACCGTCAAATTGCGCTCAGCCAGATATTTCTTCACGTATCCATAGGCTGTTTTCTCTGCCAGTGTACCGATGGTCCCCGCCCGGAACACATGATCTCTTCCAAAAAGCTCTTCGGTGTATTTGTGGGCGTTGGCCTGATATTCGCCGGAAAAGTTCAGGTCAATATCAGGGACCTTGTCACCGCCGAAGCCCAGGAAGGTCTCAAAGGGGATATCAAAGCCGTCCTTCTGGTACTGCGTCCCGCAGACGGGGCAGACAGCGTCGGGCATATCCGCACCGCAGCCATAGCCCTTGCCCGCCTCAAAATCCGTATGCTTGCATTTCGGGCAGCGATAATGTGCCGGCAGCGAATTAACCTCCGTGATACCGGACATAAACGCAACCAGAGAGGAGCCGACGCTTCCTCGTGAACCGACCAGATATCCGTGTGCCAACGAGTCGGCCACCAGCTTCTGGGCGCTCATGTAAATAACATCATAATTTCGGCTAAGAATATCGTGCAGCTCTGTCTCTACTCGGGTCGCAACGATCTCCGGCGGATTTTCACCGTAAAGCTCTGCCACACGGTCGTAAACCAGCCGCTTCAGATCTTCGGCCGAATTCTTGACCTCCGGCGGAAACAGCTGTCCCCGGGGCAGAATGTCAAAGGTCTCCACCTGGTCGGCGATGGCATTGGGTACATCTATGACCACTTCATGGCACTTATCCGGGCCAAGATAGGCAAATTCCTTCAGCATCTCGTCCGTCGTCTTGAAATAGATAGGCAGATCCTTGTCGGCATCGGCAAATTTCTTGGATGCCAGCAGAATATGGCGGTAGATCTCATCCTCCGGCTCAATAAAATGCACGTCACCCGTAGCGGCTACGGGCTTGCCCAGCTCCTCACCCAGAGCGACAATACGCCGGTTCAGGTTACGCAGTCCCTCATCGTCGGCTACCTTGCCGTCGTTTACCAGGAAGCGGTTGTTGCAGATAGGCTGGATCTCCAGATAATCATAGAATGATGCGATCCTGCGCTGAGAGGCACGGCTGTTCCCTCTGAGTACGGCATCAAACAGCTCTCCCGCTTCACAGGCGGAGCCAATGATCAATCCCTCCCGGTACTGCATCAGCAGACTCTTGGGAATGATGGGAAAGCGGTTAAAATGCTCCAGATGGCTCTTGCTGATCAGCTCATACAGATTCTTCAGGCCGACCTTATTCTTTACCAGCAGAATGATGTGGCGCGCGTGCACACGTCCGCCCACGCTGTTGCGCATTCTGCGGGTAACGCGCTCAACGTCCTCTACAGTCTGCGCTCCCTGTTTTTCCAGCATGGGAATAAACTTCTCCATCATCCGCGCGACCACCGCCGCATCATCCGATGCCCGGTGATGCCGGAACTCCGGCAGGCCAAGCCGGCTTGAGACAATATCCAGCTTGTGGCGCTTCAGATCCGGCAGCAGGCATCTTGCCATAGGTAATGTATCTACGATCACCGGATCAAAGGAGATCCCATGGCGCTCTGCACATTCGGCCATAAATCCGGTATCAAAATCCGCATTGTGCGCCACGACCGGCCGGTCGCCCACGAAGTCCAGAAAAGCGCGCAGCGCGCTCTCCTCACTGGGTGCATCAAACACATCC
>CAKTGW010000072.1 GCA_934561725.1 uncultured Oscillospiraceae bacterium | reverse complement strand
GCGGGAGCGTGGAAGTATGCATAAAAAAGGCTCCCCTTGAGAATCAAGGGGAGCTGTCAACGAAGTTGACTGAGGGGATTGAAGCTACCAGACTTGTCCGGAAAACGACAATCCCTCAGTCGGCAGAGCCGACAGCTCCCTTTACACAAGGGAGCCTTAGTCCCAGCAAAGCGCACGCTTTGCTGGGAAGAGGACGGACTCGGCTATGCCGAGCCGCCTCTCCTTGCACAGGGGAGGCATGGGCGCGCGAACTTTATATAGTGCGGTTTGCGCGGAGGGGGAAATGGCGGTATACTGAAAAAAGCAAAGGAGGGAGCGTATGAGCGGAAAGCTGCAAATCGGTATCAACGACCTGCAATCCCGGCGGCCGGAGCTGGCGGCGGAGTGGCACCCGGTCAAAAACGGAGCGCTGCTGCCGCAGATGGTATGCGAATTTTCGTCCCGCCGGGTCTGGTGGCAGAAAAAGGTTTGCCGTTTCGGACGGGAAATTGTATTGGAATGGGAGACCACGGTATCGAACCGGGCCAATGGCTCCGGCTGCCCGTATATAACTACACCGCCGCGGAAACTGCTCAAGGGCTTCAATGATTTGCGCTCCACAAATCCCCGGTTGGCGGAGCGCTGGCATCCGGAGAAAAACGGCAGCTTGACGCCTGACGATGTTTTTGAGAATACCGAGCGTCAGGTCTGGTGGCAGCATACGGCGATGCGATGGGGCAAAGAGTTTATCCACGAGTGGCAGGCAAGCCCCAAAAGCATGAAAAACAACATCCGGACCGGCGGCTGCCCCATCTGCCACGGAATCAGAGTGCTGGCAGGGTATAATGATCTGCGCACAGTGTATCCCGAGCTGTGCCGGGAGTGGAACTATGCGAGAAATGACGCCAGCGGCCTTGTACCGGAAAGCGTTACGTCCGGCTCCAACAAAAAGGTCTGGTGGCGCTGCGATCTGTGCGGGCATGAGTGGCAGGCCATGATCCTGGGCAGAACGGAAAAACGAACCGGATGTCCCGCCTGCGCCCGAAGGGTACAGACGTCGTTTGATGAACAGGCCATCTATTTCTATCTCAGGCAGCGGTTCAGCTGCGTCAACCGGGACCGGTCCGTGCTGGACAGAAAGGAGCTGGACATATATCTCCCGGATTTTCGCTTTGCCGTGGAGTACTGCGGACTTTTTTCGCATAGATCGGACAAGCATCGGCGTGCCGATCAGGAAAAACAGGCTGAGTGCAGAGAAAAGGGAATTTATCTGCTCTCCATATATGAGACGGAGCATGTGGAAGCGTTCTGCCCGGAGAAGCAGATGATCTGCTGCATCCCACGGAATGATCACAGCCATCTTTATTATATAGTAGACTGTCTGAACGCAGAGCTCAAACGGCTGGGCATCAGCTCTGTGCCAATCATGGCGGATCTGCATGCAGATGAGCGGGCCATACGGGAACAGTATCAATTGACGCAGATCAGCAAAAATCTGACCGTAAGCCATCCCCAGCTGGTGGGGGAATGGGATACGGAGAGGAACGGGCAGCTGCTCCCCGGGGGATTTTCTGCCGGAAGTACGGCAATTGTGTATTGGAAGCACACCGCTGTGAACCGGCGAGGAGAGCCGTGTCTGCATAGCTGGCGGGCGAGCATCGGTTCCAGAACGAGGGGACAAGGATGTCCGATCTGCGCGGGAAAAACTGTGCAGATCGGATTTAATGACCTGCAATCACTGGCGCCGCCGTTCCTTCCGGAATGGGATGCGGAGCGAAATACGCTTTCACCGGAGCAGATCACGGTATATTCCAAGCGAAAGGTCTGGTGGCGGCACAGTCACGGAGGAGTCATTCATAATTGGACAGCCAGTCCCGGTGAAAGGATGCGCGGCAACGGCTGTGCCATTTGCGCAGGGAAAAGCATTGTGCCCGGGATCAATGATCTGGCAGCGACCGAGCCGGAACTTCTGGCTGAATGGGACTATGAGAAAAATGAGCGGTCTCCGGAGGAAATCTCACGGGGATATGATAAAAAGGTCTGGTGGGTACACAGGGTACCCGGCAGAACGGGGATGTTTGTACATTCCTGGCAGGCTTCACCCAACAGCCGGACAAATATGCACTCCGGCTGCCCCTACTGCGCGAACAAAAGAGTCTTGCCGGGCTATAATGATTTGCAGAGCAGCTTTCCGGAGATCGCGGAATTGTGGGATCATGACAGAAATGCACCGCTGAAGCCCAGCGAAGTTACGCCGGCCTCTTCAAAAAAGGTGTATTGGACAGACCGGGAGCATCAGGTAAGCATCAATGACCGGACCAGAGGGCTGAAGAAAAATGACAGGAGCATTTCTCCAGTGTGCTCCTGTTCGGGATAAGGATTGCGGCATCCGGTGCGCCGGAGCTGTAAATTGCGCTTGTAATTTATCGGATATTGTGGTAATGTATACCTCGGTTACGGAATGCGGTGTGAAGGGGAGCGCCTTGGCACCGTGCTCAAAATTGATGACGAAACCAGATTGCGAGGGAGCCCGTGTTCCGGGTTGAGAGGATTCCAGTGAGAATCGACCGTCCTCTGTTCTTCCCGGGGATTCCCGGGGAGAGCTGTCAGCATCTGCTTGAAGTCGCTTTAGGTATGTGCTGCAAGGCACATATTTTTTTTGCACCTTCGGGCAGAAAATTAAATCTGGAGGTATTCCCATGAAAAAAATCATCGCAAGTATCCTGACGCTGACGCTGTGCCTGAGCCTGATTGCCGGCTGCGGCAGCAAGCAGCCGACGCCCTCCGCGGACGATAACGGCGGCGTTACCGAGGTATCTTCTTTGAAGATCGCGTTCTCCCCTTATGCCGATGCCGATCAGATCATCACATCCACCAAGCCTCTGGAGCAGCTGCTTCAGGCTAAGCTTCTGGAAAAGGGCTATGATGTGAAGGAGATCGATATGACGGTGGGAACCAGCTATACGGCAGTGGGTGAGGCCCTCAGTGCCGGCAGTGCCGATATCGGCTTTATTTCCGGCGGCAATTATGTGCTGTTCTCTGACGATTGCGACGTTCTGCTTACCGCACTGCGCTACGCGATCAATAAGGATTCCGAAAATCCTGCCGACTGGAACGACGGCACGATCGAGGAAAACACAAAGGACATGAGCACCTATTATCGCTGCATCATTCTGGCCGGTCCCAGCGAAAAGGGACAGGCGCTTCTGAAAAAGGTCAATAACGGCGAGGAGCTGACCTGGGATGATCTGAACAGTGCGACCTGGTCTGTGCTTGGTCCCACATCGGCTTCCGGTTATATTTATCCCTGCCTGTGGCTCCAGAATAATTACGGCAAGGGCATCAGCGACTTGGCCAATGTGGTGCAGTCGGATTCTCATACGACCTCTGCGGCCCGGCTGGCTTCCGGACAGGTGGATGTGATGGTGTCCTACGGCCACATCCGGATCAAAAATGCCCCCATTTGGGAGAGCGATTTTGGCGGGACTGCACCTATGGCGGAGCAGACCGGCGTGATCGGCGTGACCGAGGGAATTTATAATGATATGATCGCCTACAGCAAGACCTCTGAGACAATGGCTGACGAGGCCTTCCGTCAGGCTTTGGGCGAGGCATTTATTGAGATCGCCGGCACCGATGAGGGACAGGAGATCATCAGTGTATTCAGCCAGGTGGGCTATACCTGGGGCAAGGACTCCGATTATGACGGAGAGCGGGCTGCGCAGCAGCTGCTGAAGTCTCTGGAAGGCTGAGTTTATCCACAAAATCTGTTGCCTGCATCTCCTCGGAGATGCAGGCTGAAAGGCTGCCTATGCTGCTGGAAGTTCAACATATCCGCAAAGAATTTCAAAACCATACCCATGCGCTGGCTGATGTGAGCTTTTCTGTCGGTCAGGGCGAATTTGTGTCGGTCATCGGCCCGTCCGGCGCAGGAAAAACCACACTGTTCCGGATTCTCAATGGCTCTGTCCGCTGCGACGGCGGGGAGATCCTTGTGGACGGCGTGCATTTTGAAAATGCCGGACGCCGGCTCCGCCGGTCGATCCAGTCCTCAATTGGCACGATCTATCAGGATTTTGCGCTGGTAGAGAATGCAAGCTGTCAGCAGAACGTGCTGAACGCCTGTCTGCCGGATATGTCCCTTTTTCCTGCAATCCTGGGACTGTTCGGCAGGGAGCGCGTGGCTGAGGCAAATGCACTGTTGGAGCGGGTAGGACTGGCGGATAAGATCAACGAGCCGGTCAAGAACCTCTCCGGCGGACAAAAGCAGCGGGTGGCCATAGCCCGGGCGCTGATGCGCCATCCGGCTATTCTGCTTGCGGATGAGCCTGTGGCTTCGCTGGATCCGGTCACAGGGCGGCAGATCCTGGAGCTGCTGCGGGACATACAGCGCGACAGGAAGCTGACCGTTTTGATGAACAGCCACAATCTGGAGCTGTCGCGGGCGTTTTCCCAGCGGCTGATCGGGCTCAACCGGGGCAGCGTTGTGTTTAACGGCCCGGCCGGGACACCCACGGAAGAGATCCTCGCTGCTGTATACGGGGATCAAGGGGAAGCGTCATGACCGGCCGGCCTGCGAAGCGCTGGCTCCGGAGCGTGACCTTCCTCCTTTTATTTCTGGGCGCGGCGTGGTTTACGGATTGCTCTCCTGCGCTGTTCTGGGCGCGGCGCAGCCATCTGGCCGATCTGGTCAAAGCCATGTTCCCGCCGGATTGGGGCTATACGCTGCGCATAGTGGATCCGCTGCTGGCCACCGTACAGATGTCTGTGGCCGGTACGGCGCTGGGTGCGCTGCTGGCGCTGATCCTGGCACCCTTATGCGCAGAAAATCTCGGTGCATCGTCGCTGCCACGCCGGCTCCTCCGCCTGCTGATCCAGATCCTGCGCTCATTCCCGGCGCTGATCCTGGCACTGCTGGCCACCTTCCTTTTCGGACTGGGGACCTTTGCCGGAACGGCGGCGATCACGGCCTATACCTTTGCCATTATGACCCGCCTGACCTATGAGGATATCGAGACGGCGGAGCTGGCGCCTTACCATGCACTGTGCGCCATGGGGGCTGCCCCGGCGGGCGCCTATATGCGCGCCGTCGTACCGGGGATTGCGCCCTCGTATTTATCCAATGTCCTGTATTTACTGGAGACCAACGTGCGCCACAGCTCTATTCTTGGCTATGTGGGCGCCGGAGGGATCGGCCTTTTGCTGAATGAGAAGATCTCCTGGCTGGAATACAGCAAGGTGGGGATGATTCTGTTCCTGCTGTTTTTAACGGTCTGCGTGCTGGAAGGGATCAGCGGCTTTTTGTCCCGGATCATCCGGGAGGAGAGAGTGCTGTCTCCCAGACAAAAGCGCCTTCTCCTCTGTGCAGCCGGGGTGCTTTCGCTGGTCTGTGTGCTGTCGGTTCAGCAGCCGGATTTCTCCCATACCAGCCTGCGCGCGGTGCGCACCATGCTCTCCGGACTGCTTCATCCCGATTGGGGCTTCTTTTTTGAGACGGATTCCAGCGGGCTGGGCTATCTGCTGCTGGAAACGGTGAGTATTGCGCTGGTGGGCACCTGCGTTGGAACCGTACTGGCCGTTCCGCTGGCCTTCCTTGGCACAGCGCGGCTGCTGCCCGGATTGCCGGCGCTGTTGTTCCGGATTATTGTTATGGCTGTCCGCTCCGTGCCGTTTCTGATCTATGGCCTGATCTTTATACGGGTCTCCGGGCCCGGGCCGTTTACCGGGGTGCTTACATTGGGCGTGTGCAGCGTGGGCTTGCTGAGCAAACGCTTCACAGAGGCCATTGAGGCGCTGGATTTTCGGGCATATCACGCGCTGGAGGCTATGGGCGTGCCGCTGCTGCTGCGCATACGGTATGCCGTCCTTCCGCAGCTGCTTCCGGCCTTTGTGTCGGCAGTGCTGTACCGCTTTGATGTGAATATCAGAGAGGCGGCGGTTTTAGGACTGGTGGGCGCCGGAGGGATCGGCGCGCCGCTGATTTTTGCCATGAATCATTATAATTGGAGTACGGCGGGCGCAATTGCTCTGGGGTTGATCCTTCTTGTCTGGGGCATCGACCGCCTGTCTGCCGTCCTGCGCCGCAGCGGACAATGACTGATTGTGAATAAAATAAGCCCCCGCCTGTGCACACAGGCGGGGGGCTTTTGCTTTATAAAAAGGCTCCCCTTGGACTCAAGGGGAGCTGTCAGCGAAGCTGACTGAGGGGATTTCGTCCTCACAAACTGCACTGCGCTTCGTCCGCCTTTTGGCGGACATCCGCTCCGTTCCGTTG
>CAKTGW010000071.1 GCA_934561725.1 uncultured Oscillospiraceae bacterium | reverse complement strand
CGCTTGAGCTCGTTCTGCATGTCTTTCCGCAGGCGCAGGTCAAGTGCGCCCAGAGGCTCATCCAGAAGTAGGACCCGGGGGCGGTTCACCAAAGCGCGGGCAATGGCTACGCGCTGCTGCTGGCCGCCGGAGAGGGAACCTATCTTTCTGTCCTCAAAGCCCTTCAGAGAGACAATGTCGAGCATTTCCGTGACCCGGGCGTCGATCTCATCTTCGGACAGACCGGCTATGCGCAGGCCGAAGGCGATGTTATCATAAACGTCCAGGTGGGGGAACAGGGCGTATTTCTGAAACACCGTGTTCACCTTGCGCTTGTGAGGCGGGACATCATTGATCCGCTCACCATCAAACAGCACGTCGCCGCTGGTAGGTGTAAGGAAACCACCGATCAGGCGGAGCGTGGTTGTTTTGCCGCAGCCCGAGGGCCCCAGCAAGGTGAGGAATTCCTTGTCGTTAATATACAGGTTGATCGTATCCAATACGATCTCGTCGTCAAACGCCATCTGGCAGTCTACCAGGCGAATGAGCTCTTTTGCCATTTATCCTCCCCCATTTCCGATTGTTTTGGGACATAGTAAGTCTGCCTGCTTTTCCTGGGTATTTTTCCACCGGAAAAGCAGGCAAGCTAAATATATCGAACTTGTGTCGAAATGTCAATGGTATGGACGAAAATTTCGCCTTTGGCGCTAAGCTTTTTCAGCGTGATCCATGGGTAGTCCGGAGAGCCGGAACCCGGGAAAATACTTTTCCGCAAAGGGGACGCTTTCAACCTGAAAGCTCTTCCCGTTCAGATATTCAAGCATACCGCCGTCTGTCTCAAAGGCAAAATCCAGACGGTAGGAGTACAGCAGCTGGCCCTTTTCGCCGTAAGAGCGGTTCTGCCGTTCGCTGCCATACTTTCCGTCACCCAGGAGAGGATAGCCGGCGTGGGCCATCAGGGCGCGGATCTGATGCGTGCGGCCGGTGAACAGCCGGCACCGGACCAGGCTCAGTCCGCTGCGGGAGCAGAGCGTGCTGTATTCTGTGACAGCGGTTTTGGCGCCGGGCTTGGGATGGTCGTAAACGTAGACCTGGTTTTTCTGTGCATCCTTGAAAATATAGCCCTCCAGCCGTGCGCTTTTGGGGCGCGGCGTCCCCAGTACGGTGCAGAGGTAGTACTTGTCGATCTCCCGGGTGCGGATCTTTTCGTTCAGGATGCGCAGAGCCTCGGCGTTTTTTGCGGCGATGACGATCCCGCCGGTGTTCTGATCTATGCGGTTGCACAGGGCAGGGGCAAAAGAGTTTTCCTCCCGCGGCCGCCAGTCGCCCTGTTGAAAGGCATGAGCCTGAATATTGGCAATGAGCGTGTTGTAGTCCCATTTTCCAGCAGAATGGCAGAGTACGCCGGGCTTTTTGTCTGCCAGAAGAATATTATCGTCCTCATAAACGATGTTCAGCCGGGGCGTACCTACTTTTAAGTAAGAATTTTCCTCTGTAGGTCTTTCAAAAAACTCGTCGTTAATGTATAATTGCAGGGTATCCCCCTCACAGAGGCGAACCTCGCGCTTGGAGCCCTTGCCGTTTACCTTGATGCGTTTGAGGCGGATATACTTTTGGAGCAGGGATTCCGGCAGAAGGGGCACCGCCTTGCCCACAAAACGGTCCAGCCGCTGGCCTGCGTCATTTTTCCGTATAGTCAGTTCCTTCATTGTC
This sequence comes from uncultured Oscillospiraceae bacterium, assembly GCA_934561725.1. Lineage (GTDB taxonomy): Bacteria > Bacillota > Clostridia > Oscillospirales > Oscillospiraceae > Heteroscillospira. The sequence continues at coordinate 4,572 of CAKTGW010000071.1, read as the reverse complement.
CATCACCGGGGTCAAGTATACGGGAAAGCGCCGGATTTGTAAAGGGTAGGCGGCCGGGCTTTTTTCAAAAAGGACGTAAAGGGCGCGAAAAATCTGTTGACAAGCATAGGCATTTTGGGTATAATAATCGGGCAATTGTGTCATGGTATGAAGGTGATATTATGCGCCTGAATCTAAACGAGATCATAGAAGTTCCCGGCAGCAGCATGCCTTTTCAGTGCGAGCTGGATGCGGAACGGCTTATGAGCCCGTCTATAACCGAATTCATTTCTCCCCCTGCGGCAGAGGGCACGGTAAAGAACACCGCCGGAGCGCTCACGCTCACGGCTGTGATCCATGCGGACATGCGCCGCGTATGTGACCGATGCATGGGTGAGTACGAGCAGAAAAAGGATCTGGCCGTTGAGGCGCCGCTGGCCATTGGCCTGTGCGACGATGAAAATCCCGATATTTATCCTGTGGGAGAAGACGGCTGGCTTGATTTGAGCGACGTACTGGAGACGTGCTTCATACTGGACATGGAGGCAAAGAGCCTCTGCAAACCGGATTGCGCCGGCCTGTGTCAGACCTGCGGCGCAAATTTGAACCTCGGCAAGTGCTCTTGCCGGCCATATGTTGATCCAAGATTAGCTGCTTTAGGACAGCTTTTGGATATGGACGAATAAATAAAGCTGTCATATCAGCGTTACGAGGAGGTGTCACCATGGCGGTTCCTAAAAGGAAGGTATCCAAGGCAAGAAGAGATAAGAGACGCAGCTCCCACTGGAAGCTTGAGACTCCGGGAATTGTTGCGTGCCCCAACTGCGGCGCGTATCACCTGCCCCACCGTGTCTGCAAGGCTTGCGGCATGTATAACGGCCGTGCTGTGCTGAACGTTGGCGAAGAAAAGTAATGATGCTTGAGAAGAGGAGGCAGCGCCTTCTCTTCTTTTGCTTTTATTCACTAATAGTACTGTTGATGGACAGGCGTGCTTGGCCCCTGCCCGCTGACGGTGAAGGTTCCGGAGAAAGGCGGGTGAGAAAATGAAGCATGTGATCAGATCCATTGATGCGGACAGTCCTCTGCGCAAAAAGGCCCGGGTGGGGGATGAGCTGATCGCGATCAACGGCAAGGAGATCATAGATGTCCTGGACTATAAGTTTTATGCTTATGATGAGGATCTGGAGATCCGTCTGCGGACTCCGGAGGGAAAAGATAAGCTGATACACGTAAGAAAGCCACTGGGCGGCGATGTGGGTCTGGAATTTGAGACCTATCTGATGGATGCGCCCCGCAGCTGCGCCAACAGGTGCATCTTCTGCTTCGTTGATCAGACGCCCAAGGGAATGCGGAAGAGCCTGTATTTTAAGGATGATGACGCCCGGCTCAGCTTTTTAATGGGATGCTATATCACGCTGACCAATCTGTCTGAGCGGGAGATCCAGCGCATCATCGATCTGCATATCAGCCCCGTGAACGTATCTGTTCATACTACAAATCCGGAGCTGCGCTGCCGGATGCTGAAAAACCGGCGTGCGGGGGAGAGCATTGAGGTCATGCGCCGCTTTGCAAAGGCCGGGATCGTAATGAACTGCCAGATCGTCTGCTGCCCGGGTTACAACGACGGCGACGAACTGGAACGGAGCATGCGGGAGCTCTACGAGATGCATCCGTCCGTACACAGTGTGTCTATTGTGCCGGTGGGCGTTACGAAATATCGCGAGGGGCTTGCAGAATTGACCTCCTTTACGCCGGAACATGCCAGAAGCACCATCGAACAGGTCACACGTTTTGGAGACCGGTGCGTACAGGAAACAGGTGAACGGATCTTTTTCTGTTCGGACGAGCTGTATCTCAAGGCCGGACTGGAGTTGCCGCCGGACGAATTTTATGAGGATCACACGCAGCTTGAAAATGGCGTGGGAATGCTCCGCTTGCAGGAGCTGGAGTTCCGTCTGGCTCTGCAGATGTCTGACCCGCCGGTGAAAACACACTTTTCCATTGCCTGCGGCGTGGCCGCGGCGCCGTATCTGGAAAAACTGCTCTGTACGGCAAAGGAAAAGTATGATACAATTAAAGGAAATGTCTATCCCATCCTCAATGATTTTTTCGGCCATACTATAGATGTGTCCGGACTGATCACAGGACAGGATCTGATCGCGCAGCTCCGGGAAAGGGAGCTGGGCGACTATCTGCTGATTACTCAGAATATGCTGCGGCGGGAAGAAATGGATTTTCTGGATGATATAACCCTGGCTGAAGCCAGCCGGGCACTGGGCGTGCCGATTTATCCCCTGGAGCAGGACGGCGGCGTGCTGTGCGATGCAATGCTGGGCATTCTGCCGGAGGTGCGGCTGCCGAATGCAGATACGGAAGATACGGAATATTATCGATATAATCAAAACAGAAAGGGAGGCTGAATATGGCAAGACCGCTTGTTGCCATTGTTGGCAGACCCAATGTGGGCAAGAGTATGCTCTTTAACCGCCTTGCCGGGCAGCGCCTGAGCATTGTGGAGGATACCCCCGGCGTAACACGTGACCGGCTGTATGCCGAATGTGAGTGGAACGGCCGTAAATTTGATATTGTGGATACCGGCGGTATAGAGCCCACGGCGGATAATGAAATATTGCTGTTCATGCGTGAGCAGGCACGGATTGCCATTGATGCGGCCAATGTGATCGTGCTGGTTACGGAGATCGGTACCGGCGTAACTGCGGCGGATAAGGAAGTAGCAGATATGCTCCTCCGTTCCAGAAAGCCCATTGTTCTCTGCGTGAACAAGATGGACTCTACCGGCGCGGTGGATCCTGCAATTTATGAGTTCTATTCTCTGGGATTGGGTGACCCAATTGCCCTGTCTGCGGTGCATGGACACGGTACAGGCGATCTGCTGGATGCCTGTGTGGCCCATTTTCCGCCGGCAAGCGAGTTTGAAGAGGAACCGGACCGGATCAAGGTAGCCTTGATCGGTAAGCCGAATGTGGGTAAGAGCTCGCTCACTAATCTGATCCTTGGTGAAAAGCGCGTGATCGTCAGTGATGTGGCCGGAACGACCCGTGATGCGGTGGACAGTTCTTTTGAGAACAAATACGGCAAGTATCTGTTTATCGATACGGCTGGTATCCGCAGAAAGTCCCGCGTGGATGACCGGATCGAGAAGTTTTCTGTCATGCGTGCGCAGATGGCGATCGAGCGGGCGGATGTATGCCTGATCATGCTTGACGCACGGGACGGAGTGACAGAGCAGGATACTAAAATTGCTGGTCTGGCTCACGAAGCCGGCAAGGCCAGCATCATTGTTGTGAACAAATGGGATCTGGTTGAAAAAGACGGCAAGACCATGGATAAGATGCGCAAAGAGGTCATGCGTGACCTGAGCTTTATGAGCTATGCACCGATCCTGTTTATTTCAGCCGTAACAGGCCAGCGCACAGAGCGGATCTTCGAGCTGGTGAACTATGTAAATGACCAGAGCGCCATGCGTATTACCACAGGTATGCTCAATAATGTGCTTGCTGATGCACAGGCCCGTGTGCAGCCGCCTACGGACAAGGGCAAACGGCTGAAGATCTATTATATGACTCAGACCGGCATCAAGCCCCCCAACTTTGTTGTTTTCTGCAATTCCCGTGAGTTGTTCCATTTTTCGTATCAGCGCTATCTGGAGAACCAGATCCGCAGCGTATTCGGACTGGAGGGCACGCCGGTGCGTATTGTTGTCCGGCAGAAGGGAGACAAGGAATGAAGGTTCTGGTTCTCATTCTCATTGCGGTCTTTTCCTATACGCTGGGCAGTATGAACGGCGCGATTGTCGTGTCCAGAATGAAGTTTCGCCGTGATGTGCGCAATTATGGCAGCCATAATGCGGGATTGACCAATTTCCACCGTACCTTTGGCCTTTCAGGGGCAGTGGCCGTTATTGCCATTGATTTGGGTAAGGCATTTATCGCCTGCCTGCTGGGCGGCTGGCTGATGGGATTGCTGGGCTATCCCATGGTCGGCAAGATCTTTGCGGGATTTTGCGTAATGCTGGGGCATTCTTACCCTGTGTTTTTCGGCTTCCGGGGCGGAAAGGGTGCGCTGACCGGCTTTGGTATGCTCCTAATCCTGGATACGCGTGTGGCTCTGATCTGCCTGACGGTGTTTATCGTGATCATTGCCACGACCCGTTATGTGTCTCTGGGCTCCATTTTGGGCTCCGGCTGCGCGCCGCTGGCTGTATGGGCCTTTGGCTATGGCGGCCTGGAGGGAACGCTGACTTTGCTGTGCTGGCTGCTGCTGGTGTTCCAGCACCGCTCCAACATCGGCCGGCTGATCACCGGAACGGAGGCACGGCTCCGGATGGGCAAGACGCCTGCGGAAAAGGTTGAAGAAAAATTCAAAGGCGGATTTTAACAGCCTGCTTTTCTGCATTCGGACGGATAAAAATTTTGTCCGAATGCAGAAAATTATAAAAAACTCTTGACATGAAAAACCGAGTGTGGTAAGATAACTCTCGCAGTCGAGAGACGTAAACAAAATATGGGGGTATAGCTCAGCTGGGAGCCCGGTTGAAGCGGTAAACAACCCCCGCACTAATTGAATAAGAAA
>CAKTGW010000070.1 GCA_934561725.1 uncultured Oscillospiraceae bacterium | reverse complement strand
GCAGTGGACAGTGCCACCATTGATCAAGCGTTTTTAACGCAGACTTAGATTTTTCCATTCCATATCCAACTTCCAATATTTTCAGTGCAGATGCCCGGGAGGACCGCAAGCCTCCCGGGCATTTGTATGCAGAAAATCAGACCGCAACCCTTCCGTCTCGGCTGCGCCGATTTGCTCCCTTTCTGTACAGGGTAGGCTTGGAGAACAATAAATACAGCTCTCCTTGGGCTCAAGGGGAGCTGGTGCAGAGAGAAGATCATGGCCTCTTATGAAAAAGCCGCCTGGACTTTCGTCCGGCGGCTTTGTGCTTTATATGGGAATTGTTACTTTCTGGCCATGCTGCGCTCAACAGCAGAAACGATTGCAGGGGCGTCCAGACCGAAGCGCTTGAGCAGCACATCGTAGGGGCCAGTGGCGGTGAGTGTATCCTGAGTGCCGATAAACTCCACAGGTACGCCTGCACCCTCGTGAGCCAGAACTTCAGCCACGGCAGAACCAAGACCGCCGATGACACTGTGCTCTTCGGCGGTGACAATGGCGCCGGTTTCGCGTGCACACTTGAGGATGAGCTCACGGTCGATGGGCTTAATGGAGTACATATCCACGACCCGGAGAGAGACGCCGTTCTGTGCGAGAAGCTCGGCAGCTTCCAGAGCCTTGTGGACCATCAGGCCGCAGGCAAACACCGTGGCATCGGTGCCTTCGCGGAGGACGATGCCCTTGCCCAGCGCAAGGTGATCACAGCTGTCATAAATGTCGGGATAGCTCTCACGGCTCAGACGGATATAAGCGGGACCCGGAGTCTCGGCGGCGCAGTTGACTGCCCAGCGGACAGAAGCGGGGTCACAGGGGACGATAACGTTCATTTTAGGCAGGCCGCGCATAAGGGAAATATCCTCCAGAGAGTGATGACTGGAGCCGTCGAAGGCGGAGGAGATGCCGCAGTTTGCGCCGACCAGCTTTACGTCCAGATTGCCATAGCAGATCTGATCGCGGGTAGAGAGGTAGCAGAGAGAGGTAAGGAATACGGCAAAAGCATTGATGAAAGGAATCTTGCCGGTAGAGGCCAGGCCGGCGGAGGTTGCTACCATGTTGGCCTCGGAAATGCCCATGTTAAAGAAACGATCGGGATATTCATAGCCAAACACACAGCTGCGGGTGGAGGTGGAAACGTCGGCATCCAGCACAACGACCCGGGGATTCTTTCCGCCCAGCTCCTTCAGAGCTTCTCCGTAATATTCTCTGATAGACTTTGCCATTATTCAGCACCTCCCAGTTCTTTCAGAGCTTCGGCCAGCTCCTCGGCGTTGGGAGCCTTGCCGTGCCATGCGCATTTACCCTCCATAAAGGAGACACCCTTGCCCTTGACTGTATGGGCAACGACCATGGTGGGACCTTCGGTATAGGCGGCTGCAGCCTCAAAAGCGTCATTCAGGGCGCTTACATCGTGGCCGTCGCATTCTACCACGTTCCAGCCGAAGGCGCGGAACTTATCGCCTACATTATAGAGGGGCATGACCTCGTCTGTGGTGCCGTCCAGCTGGACGCAGTTGTGGTCTACAACGGCGGTCAGATTGGCCAGCTTAAATTTGGGGATGGACTGTGCAGCCTCCCATACGGTGCCTTCGTTCAGCTCACCGTCGCCCAGAATGGCAAATACGCGGGCGTTGATCCCGTCCATGCGCAGACCAAGGGCAATGCCCTGGGCTGCTGAAAGGCCCATGCCGAGAGGGCCGGAGGACATATCAATGCCGGGGGTATGATTGCAGGGGTGGCCGCGTAGCAGGCTGCCGGCCTGACGGAGAGTGGACATGCTGCCCTGGGGGAGAATGCCCTTCAGGATCAGATTGGAGTAAAGAGCGGGAGCGGCGTGGCCCTTGCAGAGCACCAGACGGTCGCGCTCGGGACTGTCATAATTTTCGGCGGTTACGTTCATGCGCTCCTGATAGAGCACGGTGAGGATCTCCATTACGGAGAAAGAGCCGCCCGGATGACCGGATTGGATACTGTGGATTGCCTTGAGAACATCAATGCGTTCCTGGCGGCAGAGTTCATTGAGCTCTGCTACACGTTCCGGAGTCAAAGACATCGTTTAATAGTACCTCCTCTTTAAGATCTACATATAAAAGAGCTGCTGAGTCAGGGGCCCAACAGCTCTTTGCTACTGCTTCAGGTTATTCTTCGTCCTGGGGTTCGGCGCTCTCTGCGTTCTCGTCCTCTTCCTCTACGCTGTCCAGGTCAAACTCCAGCATTTCGCCGCAGTTGGGGCACTGGATGGTACCCAGGTTGAGCACGTCCTCATCGATCGTGATCGTATTCTCGCAGGAGGGGCAGGTGACTTCAAAGAACAGAGGATACTCGTCATCCTCACAGCTTCCGCAGCCGCCGCAGCAGCAGCCTTCGCTGTCGTCCTCATCGTCCTCTTCTGCTTCGCCGTCCTCGTCTTCATCCTCGTAGACGACCTTCTCAACGGCTTCCAAATCGTCGCTGAGTACATCGATCTCTTCGCCCAGATCCAGAGCGTTGTCTTCGATCTCGGCAAGGTTGGAGGCAATGTCGTCCAGAATGTCTATAATGACCTCAAAGAGCTGGCCGTTCTTGCTGTCGGAAATGTCAAGACCCTTGGCGAGCCCCTTCAGATAGGCTACCTTTTCGGATATATTCATTTTGCAAACCTCCTTGCAATTAAAGTTGGCGGGAAAACCGGTGCGGGGAATTAGTCCTTGGCACGCTCCAGATACTCACCGCTGCGGGTGTCAACGCGTACGCGCTCACCGGGCTCGATGAAGAGGGGAACCTTGATCTCGGCACCGGTCTCCAGAGTGGCGGGCTTGGTTGCGTTGGTGGCGGTGTTGCCGGCAAAACCGGGATCGGTCTCCGTAACGGTCAGAGTGACAAAGTTGGGAGCTTCCACGGAGAAAACCTTTTCGTTATAGGACATAACGGTGCAGGGCATGTTTTCCAGAACAAAACGGAAATCGTCGCCCAGGATGTCCTTGCTGATGGGAACCAGCTCATAGGTTTCCATGTCCATAAAGTAGTAAAGGTCGCCGTCGTTATAGCTGTACTCCATGGTCTTGCGCTCGATGGTGGCCTCGTTGAACTTGGCAGTGGGGTTGAAAGAGGTCTCGGTCACGGCGCCAGTGATGGCGTTTCTCATCTTGGTGCGTACAAAGGCGGCACCCTTGCCGGGCTTTACGTGCTGGAAATCGATAACGACCATGACCTGGCCGTCCATCTCAAAGGTGGTACCCTTTCTGAAATCACCTGCGGTCATAAATAAATCCTCCTGTATGAAAAATGTTATAAACAGATTAAGCCATAATAATGCTGTACTATTTTACACTAAGGGACTCTATTTGGCAAGACCAAATCACAGGATAATGAGATTTTTAGGAGACTTTGTCAAATCCATACAGCCCTCCGGCTCCAGATAGAGGATGTCTTCGATGCGTACGCCGAAACGGCCGGGCAGATAAATGCCGGGTTCGGCGGAGACTACAGCGCCTGTGGGCATAATACGGCTCTCGGACGGAGAGGCGGAGGGGCCTTCGTGTATATCCAGACCCAGGCTGTGGCCAAAGCTGTGGCCAAAGTAAGCGCCATAGCCGGCCTGCTCGATCACATCCCGCCCTGCCTTGTCAATCTCCCGCCCGGTTATGCCGGCACGGGCGGCGGAAATGCCGGCGGCCTGCGCCTGGAGCACAATATCATAGATACGGCGCATTTCATCGTCTGCGTGGCCAATGGCAATGGTGCGGGTCATATCGGAGCAGTAGCCGTCCACGAGACAGCCAAAGTCCATGGTAACAAAGTCGCCGGAGGCAAGCTTATTGTCCCCCGGTTCGCCGTGCGGCATACTGGATTTTTTTCCGGCCACAACGATGGGATCAAAGGAGTTGCCCTCAGCGCCCTTTTTCATTTGACGGTATGTGATCTCGGCGGCAATTTCGCGTTCGGCCATGCCGGGGCGGATGAAGTCCAGCAGTTCGGTGAATACCTCGTCTGTGATCGCCTGCGCCTTGCGGATAGAGGCCAGCTCGGCGGCGTCCTTGGCAGCACGCAGTCCGGTCAGAATACCGGCGGCAGGGACCAGCTCGGCTGTTGTCATGGCAGAAAAACGCTGATAGGCGGCAAAGGACAGATAGTCCTCTTCAAAGCCCAGATGGCGCACATGGCAGTCGCCCAGAGCCTGCGTCAGCCATGCCTTCAGCGGCATTTCCAGACTGGTCAGGCCCACGGTGGCATTTTTTACCGTGGAGCGGGCGATTTCAATGTACCGGGAATCCACAAAGCAGAAAAGCTCCTGCCGGGTCACAAGAACAGTGCCCTCGCTGCTGTGCAGACCGGTGCACCAGCGGCGGTTTTTGGGATTGACCAGCAATATGGCATCCAGTCCGGCATCGGCCAGACGGAATTGCAGAAGTTCGATGCGGTTCATAGATTTTGATCTCCTTTTTTATAAGCGAGCCGGAAGGGCAGCTCAAAGAAATAGCGGATCGCCAGAAGCGGATTGCGCGAAATACAGATGGGCCGGACACAGATGGATTTGAAGCCGGCCCGGACGGCGCAGAGCACGTCTGTATAGATCTGGTCGCCCAGAAGCGCAGTCTCCTCCGGTGTAAAGCCGCGCTGAGCGGCAATGCGCAGTGCGGTTTCGGTATGCGGCTTGCGGGCGCGGTTGACGTAGTCTACATTCAACTGACGAGAAAACCGTGCGGGACGGTCACCATGATTGTTGGACAGGATAAACAGATCGATCCCGGCGGCTTTCATGGCGGTGATCCAGCTGCAAAGGGCGGGGCTGGCCGTGTGAATGTGGTAAGGCGCCAGCGTGTTGTCCAGATCCATCATCAGCAGACGGACGCCCATGGTGTGCAGCTCTTCCGGAGTCAGCGCATAGATATCATGTTTCATCAGAGTGGGGATAGGCAGTGTCATGTAGTACCTCTTATATGGAGTTATTCCAGAATTTCAGCAGAGATCTGCAGCAGCGGACGGCTCAGATCCCGGTCCGGCAGGCGGGGGATCTCGCCGTTGGGATAGGTGACGAGCACGGAATTTATATCGTCAAAGCTCAGCAGCGTGAGGGTAAGGGCGTCAAGCGCGAGAGAAGCGCTCTTGCCCGTCCGCCGTTCAAAGAAGCTGCGGGACAAAGTGACCCGGCAGACACCTGAAATAGTGTTCAGGTGATGCAGCTCATCATCACTGGAAAACAGATTCTCATACCCGCCGAAGCTCTGCGCGTTCATCAGCTCATCAAGCAGAGCCTGCTTTGGATCCGTACCATATGCAGGAATACAGGGCGCGCCGAACAGCTTTCCGCCGGCGGACATATACAGCCGCAGCGATACATTTTCATTTCCGGTATCACTGAGAAAATTCAGAGGCGTCAATGGACTTGAAAGAGAGAGATAGACATAGCGGTCTACGCTTTCACCTTCCACGGTGATCAGAACCTCGCCAATGCTGCCCAGAGAGGCCAGAGAATTGACCAGTGAGTAGACAGCGATCAGCTCGCCCACGGCGGTTTGCGGGCGGTTTTCAAGAAACTCAGCAGAGAGGTTGATCGTACAGCTGCGGCCTTTACGGGTTACGCCCAGCAGCTCTGTCCCCTGCGGCAGAGGCGAGTGGACGCCGGCGGAGGGGCGGAGCAGCTCTTCAATGACATAGCGCTCCGAGCGCTCTGAGCTTGAAAGAGTCAGGAACCGGGACTCGGGAATGAAGTGTGTGGCGGAGGCATCGGTATAATACAGACAGACCTGACGCTCGCCGGTCTCACTGCCCACAAGATCTGTGGAAATGTCTGAGAGGGTAAGGTTTTGCGTTATGATCTCGTCGGACACGGAGATGGACAGGCGGTCTATATCGGGCAGGGCGCACAGGGTCAGTGTGCAGCAGGCGTCGCACAGGGTCTTGTCCATGCCGCTGCGGTGCAGATATTCTTCGGAGAGAAAAAGCGTGGCTGTGCCGTCTGCTACTGTGCAGTCCAGAATACGGATGCCGGACAGCGGGTTATAGGCCCGGGCATCCTGACTATCCGTCTGAAGTGCGCGCAGAAGGGCGCTCAGCGGTGATTCAGTCTCTGCCGGATAGACCGTTTCGGCGTGGACAAGTGACCCGGTCGTCTGATATTCCGGGGCAATCACTCTGTATACGCAGAGACTGCTGCTGTTCTGAGCGGCAAAGCAGCCGCTGAGGAGCAGAAGAAAAACAAGCAGAAGAGAGAGACTGCGTTTCATATCCGGGATCCCTCCTCATTTTTATCCCGGGATATATATCGGGGGAAAAT